>JABEUP010000061.1 GCA_013044365.1 Acidimicrobiaceae bacterium | reverse complement strand
CTGATCCCTTTTCTTGTCTCCCGCCAAATTTATTCCGGGGCAGGCAAGGTGCTCCAGACTGCCAGAGGACCTATTTATTGTATATCCCAGAGAGCAGAACATATTTGGGAAGGGATATCGTCAGCAACGACGCGGTCGAGGCCGATAATAAATACCCGCGATGAGCCTCATGCCGACTCGGAAAAATACCGGAGGCTGCACGTTATCGTCGGAGACTCGAATATGAGCGAATACGCCACCTTCCTCAAAGTTGGGACAACAGCCGTGATACTTAGGATGCTTGAGGATCCGAGTTTTGTCCTAAGGGATCTAAGTCTCGAGAATTCCATCCGGGCCATCCGCGAAATCAGCCACGATATAACCTGTCAGCGAAAAGTGAGGCTTGCCAATGGCAGGGAGCTGTCTGCGCTGGAGATTCAGCAGGAATATTGCGAGAAGGCTAGAAAGTACTGTGATAATAAGGGTCTGCCGCCTGAAGAGGAGAAGGCACTTGAAATGTGGGAGCACGTGCTTCAGGGGATAGACAAGGATCCACTTTCGCTCGAGAGCGAATGTGACTGGGTCATAAAGCATAACCTAATCGAGGCATACCGGGCTAAACACGATATGTCCCTGGCGGATCCCCAACTTTCTCTGCTTGATTTGCAGTACCACGACGTGAACACCTCCCGTGGTGTTTTTTACAAATTGCAGGATCGTTCTATGGTTGATCGAATCGCGACCGACGAGGAGATCGAATATGCCACTGCCAATCCTCCGTCCACTACTCGGGCTAAGCTTCGTGGGGAATTTATTGCCAAGGCGAAGGAAAAGAAGCGCGATTTTACAGTTGACTGGGTGCATCTGAAGTTGAATGATCAGGCTCAGCGTACAGTGTTGCTGAAGGATCCGTTCAAATCTGAAGACGAACGGGTGGATCGGCTGATAGAAAGTCTTTAGAAAGGTTTATAAATTTTGGGAGAGCAAGAATCTCCTGTTGGTTCTGATCCGGTGTCTTCACGGCGGGTTTTGAGTAATTCCAAGAGGAATGTCAGGGATGTAGCGATCATTTTGGTGATTGCGGTAGTTTTCGGAATCTTAGTTCGCACCTTTGTGTTTCAATCGTTTTACATTCCATCGGGTTCAATGATTCCGACCCTAAAGGTCGGAAATAGAGTTTTGGTGAACGAACTGTCCTACGATTTCCACCCGATTCACAGGGGCGACATAATCGTGTTCAGGACGCCTCCAAAGGATCGTGGAAACCCCGTGATCAAGGATCTTGTAAAGAGGGTCGTTGGCCTTCCAGGGGATACCGTTTCTTCGGCAAATGGAAAACTGGAGATAAATGGCAAACCACTCTCTGAGCCTTATCTGCCGCCAGGAACTGTGACTTCAGGGGTTCCCACGCAAAAGATCCCTCCTGGTGAACTATGGGTGATGGGTGACAACCGGCAGAATTCAGAGGACTCGAGATTTTTCGGTCCTATTTCAGAGAAATTGATCGTGGGACGGGTGACGTTAATATACTGGCCGCTCGGCTCATTCAAACTCTTCGGGTAGCTTTTCGGGAATTACTCGTGCCAAGCCGTGCAACTATTCCCAACATTGGAGGTACTATCTAATTTGTGGGCAACTTAGACCCGGCAAAGATCGCAATTGTACTCGTAGTAGCGTTGGTTGTTCTTGGACCAGAAAAGCTTCCCGGATTCACTAAGCAGGCCGGTGCCTGGTGGGGTGAGTTTCAACGGGTTAGGGCAAGGCTGCAGGCGGAAATAAACGGAGCCGTCAACCAAATTAATACTGCGACTTCACCTCTTGCCGACTCATTCAAAGCGGCATCATCCGGCGTTAGCGGGATATTTCCCTCTTTGTTTTCAAATGAGTACAATAAGCCGCCGGAGTCTGCCAACGCCACATCAACGGTAGAGTCGGAAAATAATGACACCGTTCCTAGGAGTGATCCACGTGTTGAGAAATGGCAGGGATGGGGTGTCGGCGAGGCGGAAAGTGGCTATGGGTACGGCGATCCTAGGTTGAATTGATTTTATCGTGAAAATTTTTAGCAAATTTAAATTTCGCAGATCCCGCTCATCGGAAATGAGCCTGATAGAGCACTTGGCTGAACTCAGACGGCGTTTGGTAATCATTTTTGCCTCTGTGTTGGTAACCTCAATAATCGCCTATCTGCTCTATAACAGAATCCTTAATTTTTTCATTCAACCCTATTGTTCAATACAAGGGGGGAATCAATGCTCTCTGTATGTGACTGGTCCATTGGATGGTTTCGCCCTTAGAATAAAGATCTCGATATTTGGCGGAGTCGCCATGGCCCTTCCAATCATCTTGTGGGAGTTATGGAGATTTATTACACCGGGACTGCGACGGAACGAGAAAAAGTATGCGATACCATTCGTTTTGGTGTCATTGCTGCTCTTTGCCATGGGATCGTTTATAGCCTATCAGACGTTTCCTCATGCGCTTAGATTCCTCTCCGGTGCAGCTGGACCGCATCTGACCCAGATCTACAGTCCCTCGAGCTATCTCAACCTGATTCTTTTGCTTATGGTGGCCTTCGGAGTGGCCTTTGAGTTCCCGGTTTTGCTGGTGTCGCTTGAAATCGCCGGCGTGGTCACACCTAAACGGTTGAGTGAGTTAAGGCGTTGGGCCATTGTGGTCATTTTTGCCGCAGATGCTATTTTCATACCATCGTCGGACCCGTTCTCCCTTTTTGCAATGGCATTGCCGATGGTGCTGTTCTATGAAATAGCTATATTGGTGGGAAGGTTGGTGCTGAGATCGAAGCACAAGGTGAGGGCACCGATTGCGGCATAGGCAAAACCCAAAAAATCTTTTGTAAGTGTACTAGGATGGATTAAACCTCTACCAGCGGAATATGATGTCATTCCAACAAGACTTTTTCAGGCAGATCGGTTTCGAGCTTGATGAGTTCCAGAATAAGGCAATTGCTGCCCTAGAACAAGGAAAATCAGTTCTGGTGGCAGCCCCTACCGGTTCAGGTAAGACTGTAGTTGCCCGATTTGCGATTGAAAAGGCAATGAGCAAGGGCCGTAGGGCGTTTTATACAACTCCGCTTAAGGCCCTTTCAAATCAGAAATACCTGGAGTTCTGTGATCTTTATGGCGTGGATAAGGTTGGGCTTCTGACCGGCGACAACGTTATCAGATCCGATGCAAAAGTGGTTGTAATGACCACTGAAGTATTGCGCAATATGATTTATTCCGCGTCTCCAGACCTCTCGGAACTTGAATATGTCGTTCTTGATGAGGTTCACTATTTGCAGAACCCTTACCGTGGCGCCGTATGGGAAGAGGTAATCATTCATTTGCCCCCAGAAGTAGATCTGGTATGCCTCTCGGCCACGGTGTCAAACGCGGAGGAATTCGCTGAGTGGATCGGAACCGTTAGAGGCTCCACCGCAGCTATCATCGAAGAAAAGCGGCCCGTCGAGTTGAATCATTTTTATTTAGTGGGCGAACGCAGGTCAGACTCGTTGCTTATGATCCCTACCGAAGTGAACGGAAGGATAAATCCGGAAGGTTCCCGTTTTGATGGTCCAGCTGTCGGTACCTTTGCAAACAGGCAGAAGAGGCGGACACGCTATGCCATTCCCAGGCGGGTAGATATCGTTGAGCAGTTCAAGGAATGGGGACTGCTGCCGGCAATATATTTCATCTTTTCGAGAAACGGTTGCGAGGAGGCGGTCCGCCAGTGTCTCTACGCAGGTGTTCGGCTCACGAGTCCCGCGGAGAGGGCTATGATCCGGGAGATCGCCGAATCAAAAGTCCAAGCTCTTAGTGATGATGATTTGCAGGCTCTGGGATACCCTGAGTGGCTTGAGGCGCTCGAAGCCGGGATCGCCTCCCACCATGCGGGAATGGTCCCACCATTCAAAGAGATAGTGGAGGCGTGTTTTGCGCGTTCACTGGCGAGGGTGGTATTTGCCACTGAAACCCTTTCGCTTGGTATCAATATGCCAGCCAAGTCAGTGGTCATCGAGAAGCTGACAAAGTTCAACGGAGACCGCCACGAACAGTTGTCTCCCGGCGAATACACTCAGCTGGCAGGACGAGCCGGAAGACGCGGAATCGATGATGTTGGCTACTGTGCAGTGCTCTGGTCTCCGTTGGTTCCATTCTCTCAAGTGGCGTCGTTGGTAACTAACCGTTCTTATCCGTTGTCTTCTTCCTTTCGGCCAACATACAACATGGCCGCAAATCTGGTAGAGGGCTTTACTCCGGAAACAGCACACCACCTGCTAAACCTTTCATTTGCGCAGTACCGGTCTGATGCCGAGATCGTTCATTTGGAGGCAGAGTTATCGAAACTTAGTTCTCAGAGAGTGATCCTGCAGGCAAAGGCCGATTGTGAAATTGGAAGTATCTCGCGTTATCTCGAATTGACTCAGGTTGTACACTCAGGAACTGTGATCAGAGCGCCTGCTGCGAAGAAGTCAGGCGCTCCCAAGGAGGTACTAGCGACACTTGAGCAACTTAGTCCAGGGGATATTTTGGCGCTGGATTCTGAAGATCCCAGCCAAATGACTCGTGTGGCGGTCGCATGGACCTCGCGCAGGAAGAATGGCCGCATCGCTGTCGGGCTCGTGGATACACTGGGATTGCGTCATAATTTCTCCGGTACGGATTTTGGCTATCCGCCGGAATCAGTTGGCCGTATTCCAATCAAAGCTCCGTTTGACCCACACTCGCAGGAGTTCACTGATTATCTGGCCAAATCACTGAAAGAATTTGATCTGCCCGATCTTGCCATGTCCGAACCGCTGATGTCTGCTTCGCCGTCCAGGGCTTCTCTTCGTGAAACTACCCTGAACCGTAGGGAGCTTGAACTCTTAGAGGAGAGTTTGGCCCGCTGCCCCTATTTTCGGGATCACACTACCGCCCAAAGGCAGCTCGTGAGTCTCGAAGGCCGAATTTCACGGATAAAGACCCGAGTCAAGTCAAATTCCGAGTCGTTGGCGAGGCAGTTCGACCGGGTGCTCGCAATATTGGCCGGAAGGGGACTGCTTGATGGGTGGCGTCTGACCGCTGCGGGAGCCAAATTAGCGACGCTCTATCACGAATGTGATCTTCTGGTGATATTGGCACTTGAAGATGGAGTCTTTGACGGACTTTCGGTAGCGGAGTTTGCTGCTATTTTGTCAGTTTTCACCTTTGAATCGCGTGGGTCTGTGCGTCTTGGTCCGGTATTCCCCACCCAAAGGCTTTCAAAACGGTATAAGAGGGTGGAACAGATGTGGGGAGATCTGGTCGCTGAGGAGGCGGCAATGAGCATTCCTCTGACCCGCGAGACAGATCCCGGATTCATGGAGATGGCTTACGATTGGGCCAATGGCGGGGAACTGTCGAAAGTGCTCCCGTTGAATCAAATGTCGGCCGGCGACTTTGTGCGAAATGCTAAACAGTTGATTGATCTCGCCCGCCAGTTCGTATCTTTAAGTATTGATCCGGAAATTGTTGCCACGGCGCAGGGTGTTGTGGCAGCGACGTTGAGGGGCGTTGTGGAGGCGTCCTCGATTGTTGGAATCGATCTTGAAATAGACGCTGATTAGGGCCGGGAATTACACTACTGCTATTGGGTCCTCCCGCAATGTTGGCCTCATCGATTTAATCGGAAAATTTTGCGCAAGTTTTAGACTCCGGATCCCAAAGTTGCCCTATGCTTTGGGGCGTTATGTGGAATTATTTGCCTGAAGCCTTTACGGATGTGGAGTTGGAAGTACTTTCGAGATACTTTACCAACTCAGACAAGCCGGTATTTGCTCTTGTCAACCTGCCTGAAGTCGTAAAAGGGGCATTATTCGCCCGTTACAGCAGATCATCGAAATCGTTGCGCAGGCTGTTCCTGGACGAATTCTACGAGGGAGGCGTTGTTTCAAATGGCATAGGAGGGCAGGGGAGCGCTGGCGTGAAGAGAGCTGAGGCCTTGTACGAGCGTATGCTGGCGGATTACGGCGACGATTCCGTGGCTCAGCTCGGTGGGGTGCATCTGGCCTGTGAGCAGGCTTCCAACATTCTGACTAAGGTTCTCGAGCGTGGTCGCCTGATGGCATATCTCGAACAGTCCACCCGCTATGTTCCGTACGACAAGGTTTTGCCCGATGGAAATTTCAGATACTTTGTGCCCCGCGAAATTGCTGAGGCAGGTTTGGAGAAAAAGTACCGGCGTCACATGGATAGTCTCTTCGCCGGGTATAAAGAGATATTTGATGCGGTCGAAACCCGCCTGCTTGAAATAACTCCCAGAGAATCCTTAGACTCAGATTTTGTTTTCCGGTCCTCGATCCGGGCAGTCGCATTGGACACCGCACGAGGCATATTACCGGCGTCTGCAGTTTCCAATGTCGGGATATTTGCTTCTGCGCAGGCCTATGAAGCACTGATTCTTCGGATGAGGGCGTCGAATATTGCTGAGGCGAGGGAATATGCCGAATTGATCAAGACCGAACTTGACAAGGTAATACCGGCATTTTTAACCAGAGTTGACAGGCCAGACAGAGGAGGGGTCTGGGTCGATTACCTGGCTTTGCGGAGCAGGGCCCTCAGCGGTCTGTCTTTTTCGGTTTCCAAAACGCCGGATACCGACTCACACGATTTTGATGATGTCAATGTCAAGTTGGTGAGGTTCGACCCTGATGGCGAGAAGCGGATTGCCGCGGCGGTGATATTTGGCCAATCACAGCTTTCGATGCCCGCAGCAATGGATGTTGCAGACTCGCTAACGGATAGTGACCTGGCCACATTGATCCGGCAATATTTCGGCGAGAGGCAGAACAGACGTCATAAGCCCGGTCGCGCTTTTGAGCAGACCAATTATCTGTTCGAGGTTGAGTGTGATTACGGGGCATTTCGGGATCTTCAGCGCCACCGGATGCTGACAATTGAGTGGCAGGTACTCGATACATCGCTAGGATATATGCTTCCTGAACTCGTGAGCGATTTTGGGCTCAAGGAGAGATACCTGGAAATAATGGACGGAGCGAGAGTCTTTCATTCGGAGTTACGTGATACTTTGGAACCCGAAATATGCGCCTACGCAGTGCCAATGGCCTACAAGATCAGATTTACAATGGATTTAAACGCCCGAGAGGCGCTACATCTGATTGAACTCCGTTCGTCACCGCAAGGTCACAGTTCGTACCGCAAGGTTGCACAGAGGATGTTTAGCTGCATAAGAGACGTGGCAGGACACCGAAACGTAGCTGCTTCAATGAAGTTTGTTGATTTTGATGATTATCGCATTGGGCGACTTTCGTCATTACGTCAAGTGGAAAGTAAGAACAAGGGGATTTTTACGTAATTTTGTGAAATTTCTTGGGCATCTGGAAATACTTTCCGATGTCGTGTGTGTTTTATAAGTCAACTTTGCTAAAAGCGCAGTGATTGTGACTTTAATCGGGTACAATCCGGCGCCAAAGTACAAATTTTAGGATTGATATGGCTGATAACTTGGATGACAATTTTGAAGACGAGGACGAGACCTTCGAAGACGAAGAGGTCTTTGATGAGCACGATTCTCCAGATGAGGAAGATCCCGATCCGGATGAGCCAGGTTTGGAGTTCGAGGAGTTTCCCGGCGAGGATTTCGTCGAGGATCTGGAAGTGGATTTTGACGATGACGACGATATTCTGGTGGACGATCTCGAGGATCTTGAGGATCACGATGATATTGATGAGATTCTGGAGGTAGGTGTCGTCGTTGAGCCGAAATTGGTTGCGGTCCGTGGCGAGGACGATGATGACGAGGAAGAGGATGAGGAAGACGACGATGATGTCGAGGCGAGCCTGGATGATATCCTTAAGGAACGTCTCGTTGTCTTAGACGACGATGACGAAGACGATGATGACGATTCTGAAGACTCTGACTATCGTACAGACATCGCTCTTAGGGTATTGCCGAAGCAGCCGGATGAGTTCGTGTGCCAGAGCTGTTTTTTGGTGAAGAATAGAAGTCAGATCGCCGATAAAGAAAAGATGTTTTGCAGAGATTGTGTTTAGCGGTCCTGAAATCATAGCCGATTGTCTTGGCATTGGAGAGCTGTGACGAAACCATCATTGACTGAACTGATAGAAACTGGTGTGTTCGGCATCGCCGGTGTTGTTGTCGAAGTGCAGGAGTCTTTGCCTAAGTTGGTCGCAAAAGGAAAGTCCACCTTGGAACCAAAATTAGGTATGGCCCGATTTGTTGGCCGGTTTGCTCTAAACAGGCTTGAGAGTGAATTCCAAAAGCGATCCGATTCGACACTGGATCAGATCACAGACCTTGTTTCAACCTTGTTTGGCCTGTCCGATGAGCAACATGATGACGCGAAGTCTGCCGACGCACAGTCCCCGGCAAATGGTGGAGCGCTGTTGTCTGAGAGGACAGTTATGACTCCCGTACCCGCAGCGAAGGGTGGCGATGCGGATCACCTCCCTATTGACGGGTATAGGACGCTGTCGGCTCAACAGATCATTGCACGGCTGAACTCCCTGAATTTATCGGAGCTAGATGCCATTGCGCGCTATGAGTCAAAACACCGCAATAGAACAAGTATTATGCGAAGTGTTGATGCGAAGAGAGCAAACCTTTGAATGAGCAGGGATCAGGAGTAAAGCTCGGGCCTTTTGGCGATGGTGCCCTCGACAAGCTCGAAGAGTTCCTGGCAGAGATCAGTGGCGAACTTGCTCTCCGCAGGGGAGGAACCCAGTTACTGGGTGAGCTCGGACATCCGACGGAGCTAGCTCGGAAGATTGCCAACGCCGGCGAGAATTCATTCGTGTTCGCCATGACTCTGAACAATGCACTAAGCGGTCTAATTTGGGCGGAAATTATCCTGAACGAATTCGGGGAGCGGGTCTGCTACGTGCCGGTGTTTGCCGTGCTCAATGATGCTAGGCGGCATGGAGTCGGGGCGAACCTGTTCAGCGCGCTTGAGGAGTGGGTAGCCTCAAGAGATGCCACGGCAATCGAATTCACCACACTGCCGGGGGACAGGCATACCAAAAATTTCTGTGAGGCAAACGGCCTAATTGCTCGCTCGCTCAAAATGTACAAGCCGATTAAAAGCAGCTAGATTCTGGAGAATAGTCACGAGTCCAGCTAGTGCGAACAATAACTCGTGAATAGTAAGTGGAGACGATTGCATGGAAGTTGTAAAGAAATACTCTGGTTGGCCGGTAACAATTAATTGAGCGTCGAGATTCGGGTTTACCTGTAAACACTCGGTAGCATCATTCAGATTTTCGATTAAGCCTCTTTATTTCCTGTTCCAAACGTTCCATCCGGAGCTTCATATCCCTAATCTCGGTGATTGTCGTTGGAAGATCTTCATGCAATTCGCTGGGCTTTGCGTCAAGGGGTTCACCAGCAATTCGACGTCCCCGTTCTGATATGGCGTCGATCCATAGTGCGTGAAGCGACGCATAGTCGATATTAAGCGCCGTCGCTATTGGATAAAGCCTTTCGAATTCAGGTAAGCCCTGTCCGTTGACCCATCGACTCACCGTTTGATGGGGAATCGAACCCAGAGCTTCTCCAAACTTCTTATAGCTAAAACCGGCTGCCAGTAAGTTCTCTTTAATTGTGCTAGCAAACGTCTCTAGCGCATTCATTGTTCCTCCAACCATTTACACACAGAATATGGGGATATGCGACCATTTTTTTAGCTGTTCGAAAGGTACGCAGGCACGAGCGTGCTAACATTTCCAGGTGGTCGCCTGTGATCTAAGCGACTGGGGGATTATTTGGACCTTGTCAATACCTGCAAATGTAAGTATCGGGGGGAGCTGGCCGAACCATTGGTAGCGGATACCCGGGCCATCGAAAGAGTTGCTCGAAATGGGATCGCTCTTACTAAACGGAACATCCTTTGTTTGGGGAGAGGTCTTTGCTCGACATCACACCATTTGAAAAATTATCGTTTTCTTCGACAACTGGAGAAGATCCCTCAAGATTCAACTTCCTTCATTGGCAATGACACAAGCATTTCATCAGGAGATTGGTCGGGTAATGCTTGAATCACACCCGGAATTGGAGGGGACCGGCCCCGTTCCCTCATCCTCTGCGGCTCCAGTTCTTTGTGAACTGGTGAGATGGATTTCAGCTGCTGATTCGGCGCCATTGTCGTGTATTTGTGGATTACACGAAAACAGTTCACCTAGGGACCTGCGACCTGAAGTTGATTTCATGCGCCTGGCTGTATATTGGGCAATGGTGGACAAAAAGTTGAAGGAGTTCCACGAGGGGGAAGGCAGGCGGAGATGAACCTCCGACTGACCCCATGACAAAAGTAACGCTTCCGGCATGGTCTAAAGTGTTAGTGGGTGGCCGGAATATAGCTATCGGTCTTTCCTGGAAATTCGATGTCACATTTTGCGCATAAGTGGTGCGATATTATGCTTGATGCACCTTGAGCTAATCTGGCGATTGAAGCGGGTATAACTTGCTCAAGGCAATCCACAAGTCGTCTTCGCGTTAGAGTATTCCGCCAAATTCCTTCCTGGGGCTTTCATTTTCCTGGTTAGAATGCCCAGGTAATGGTCGAGTCTAAGTTGAAAGCTTAGGAAACGATTGAAACGCGGTTAGGCATCGGTGCCGCTATCGGCAGGTTGCTCGGAAGGCTCAATGGACGGAGTCTCAACAGGGATTGGCTGGACGCTTTGTTGTGATTCAGGCTGACCGGAGTCCTGGGTACCGCCGGCTATGGTTTCAGGATTGTCGATTTTGCCGGGCTGACTGATTTTTTTACGAGGCCGTGGCGGCGGTGGTATCGCAATTCCCAACAGCCGGGCTAAAGCCGGAATCCTGCCGGAACTTTCCTTTGCCAGTTCAACAAGTTGAACTGGCGCATTTTCCGGAAGCCCCTTAGGAATTACCTGCCTTCTGATCGGAGACTGTGCCAATGCATCAAGTAGTGCGCTCCAGCGATCTGCGGGTGTTTCCGGACCCATCATCTCGTTGGCCGCGTTTGTGAGCTCTTCCAATAGATCGCCAGGCAATTTGGCAATCGGCTCAGGTGGTCTTGATGAAAGACGTACGGCCCGGATTATTCGCTTAGCATTAAGGTTCTCGCGAATCTCGGCCAACCATGCGTCGCAGAGAGTCCCGGCTCTCTGTTCTGTCAGAATCTTCAACTTTTCCAACATCTCCCTGGTAGAGTCGTCGTGCCGGACTAGGTCGGCTGCACTAATGACGGACCGGAGGTCTCGGAGCGACGCCTCATTGGCAATTTCAATTGCCACCTCAGCCCTGTCCATCCAGGTAGCCAGCTTTAGAACGGGCAACATTGGTTCTGCGATTGACAGGAAAACATTCTCAGAAATTGTCGGCTTGCCTTCGGCGATAGCTTTTTCATTCTGGACCGCCAGTGCCTGGCGGACCGCGGGCAGGCCACCTTTGAGCAACTGTTCAGCAATTGGCAAGTGTTCAGGCGCAATGTCCTGCAGAGTCCTGGCTCTGTGGGTGTTGCGGGGTATCAGCCTTTTGAATTTTGGTGCAGGAGCTTTTGCAGGTTGAGTTGGCTGGCTGGGTCTCTCGGGACGTCTTTGGCGCGGTCTTTTCTCTAAGTTGTCGCCAGCGGCTGGAATCCGCGGTGTTTCAGTCCTCTTGGGGCTGGTTCGACCTTCGGAGCGCCGTTTAGACCGCTCCAAAGAGGCTTCCGCTCCTGCGCGATCTGGTTGGGGTCTCTTATTGTTTCTCGGAAACTTTCGGTCGTCACCAGTGCGGTTTCTGTCTCTGTTTGAAACTGTCCTGGTTAGGTATGAAACCGGTTCTTTACTTGACAGTTCTATCAGATTTGACTGTGACTGCTTCGTCTTTGGCGCGTAGACAGATTCGACAATAATTCCGTCGATCTCGAACACCACCTCTGCCCGGACCACGTCGCCGATCTTCGCACCGTCGTAAAGTATTGAACCGTCGAGAGTTCCCCTGGGCTCTTTTGCCCCGGCAGCTCTCCAAGTCCAGAGTCCATCTGGTTTTTGACTTGTCAATTCAACTTCTATCCGCGAAGACATCTACTCTCCATGCCGTATTAGTGATGTTCTGATCTTGGTCAACCGGCCGACTTTTGGCAATGACATTCAAGAGCGGAGCACCGACCATTTCAATGATCGCCAATCCTAGTTTTCAATTTGACTTAAGTTTAAATTGGTTTAAGTCAGACTTAGTCAACATAGACGGTCGGAGACGGTTTGTATGTTGTCGGACGAGTCCTAAAGCTAAATTTTCGCTGTTATTTCCTTGCCACGAATCAGGGTGCGGGTGCTTTGGCAGCCTACTCTATTTCACTATGGATGAGAGACTTGTAGGCGGCCACGTATCCGTCTCTGGCGGGATCATGAGGGCATTCGACAATGCGGACGCTATCGGTGCGAACTTTATCCAGATATTTACCCAGAGTCCGAGGATGTGGCGGTCGCCGATTGTGACTGACGAAGATGCTTCACGGTTCAGAGACGAGATGGCTAAATCCGGGAGTGTGTTGAGAGGCCTTGTTACCCATGCCTCATATTTGATCAATCTCGCGTCCTTGGATCCGGATATTTTGGAGAGATCGCGTAATGCACTGAGGGACAACCTGGCGACTGCCACGAAACTCGGCGCAAATGGTTTGGTACTTCACATCGGAAGCCATAAGGGCTTGGGTTTGGAGGCCTCCATTGACGGAATTGTCGCGTCACTACTGCTGGTATTTGATCAGGTGGAGGATTCCTGTAGGATTCTTCTTGAGAACACTGCCGGCCAGGGTGGAAGTGTCGGGCTCACTTTCGAAGAACTCGCTTGGGTGATCGGTGCGGCAGGGGGTACCGATCAGATTGGTGTCTGCCTGGATACACAGCACCTTTTCGCCTCGGGAGTGTCATACGAGACTATCGCAGAGTCAGACTTGGTGGTGGCGAGGTTATCGAAGACTTTAGGTTTGAGTCGGCTTGGATGTATCCACCTCAACGACTCCAAGGTTCCATTGGGATCATTGAGGGATCGGCATGAGAATTTGGGAGACGGATTAATTGGTTCACGTGCGCTCTCAAATCTTGTATCCCATCCCGGGCTTTCTAAGGTTCCGCTAATTCTCGAAACTCCGGGAGACGGCGAGGGGCCCCGGAAAATCGATGTGGAAATGGCCAGAGAATTAATCAGCGCTGGTCAGAAGAGAAGGGTATCCTAACCCGATAGTGTTAGTTCGATATTGGTCCTGACCTGGTTGTTGTTTGTAAAGTAAATGCGTACCGATTTTGTGCCGTCATCCTCGGATATCAGAAAATAAACGTCCGATTGATCGTTGTATGAGGTCGATTCCCTAAAGATCACTTGGCATGTCATGGGTTGATCTGGACCTATGTCGATGTTCTCCCGGTGCAGGACCTCCTCGAGAGCTTCGAGATAGGTGGCGTTGTTCAAGTGCGAGAGAATATCCTGGTCACAGTAGCGGATCTGCCAAGGCAGCAGTGAGGCACCAGGTGGAAGAAGCTCCCTTTTGGCGTCTCGAATAGTTATCTTGTGCTGCAGGGCCAAGGGTCCGTATACATCGTAGAGTGCTTCTGGCACCGAAATAGGAGCTCCGGTACCCGAATGCGTGAGAACCCAAAGTGCCCGCGCTGTCAGGTAGATCCGTCCGGAATCGATATCTGAAATCACCGAAGTTCTCTCAACCCACGCCCGCCCGGACCCGGTCAGATAGGTATTGGATAGTACCCTGGTTCCATAGGTAGGAAGGGATGCCACGCTGATTGTGTTACGACGCAGGATCCAGTTACCTAGAACTGAAATGTCCGCATCGATCGCGTCAAATGCGGCAACATCCTGCAGAAACCTAGCGCATGCATCAAGTCTGAGTCTGCCGGAGGGATCTGTGTCGGATAGAGCTACTCGTCTTGTCAGTTGGAACTGTCGTGATGTGCTGAGCGGCTCGGTGATGTCAGTCATTTCTTGTGTTTGATTTCCTTGCTTGTTTCTAGAGAAGTTACGAAACTTACAGCCGTAGAGCAAATCGGCAATCAGGTTTCAGGCCTGCAGTGGATCCGCATCAGAATTTACGGTCTCGCGGGGTCCCAGTGTGTGCATCTGAAAATTGCTGAGTCGCAGAGCGGATGACGGTCAAGGACCGGGAATTCGGCTCTGCGCTCTGCCTTTTGTCCGCTTGGCTCTTCTAGTCACCCTCTGGGGAGGTGTGGCGGCACAAATAGCCGTACCCGGCATGTGTCTGGGATTTGTTCCAGACGATACTGTTCTTGGCTTCTATTTCTTCTTCGTTCGACCAAAGTTTAAGCGGGCCGGAGGCCATGGCAGTTAACTGGACTTTGCACGCCCGTTCAAGCAGCACTGCCCTCATGACTGCTGTAGCAGCATCAGGTCCGACGGTGACTAGCCCGTGTTGGGGAAGAAGGCACCCGGCGGCGTCTCCGATAGTCTCCGCCAAAGCACGGCCAAGTTCACGGGAACGGATCAGATTGCCGGTGAGCGTGAAACGTGGGACATCTGGCCGCGCAAAGGGAACGCCGTCGTGTGAAATTGCGCGAAGAGGTACATCCAGGGCTGAAAACGCATTGGCCATCGGTGCGTGAGTATGCACCACGCAGTTCACTTCGGGATTTGCGAGCATGATTTCTGTATGAATGGGATACTCAATGTGCCGCTTTTGGCTCCCCTCGAGTACCTCACCCTCAGGAGTGACCAATACGAGCCTGTCAAGGGTAACTTCCTCGAATCCCCACTCTGAGGCTTTCATCCAGATTCCCCGACCTTCCGGATCCCTCACCGAGGCATGGCCCCAGACCATGTCTGTATGGCCGGCAACCGCCAGAGCCTGGTTTGCCCTGGCAGCTTCGATCGCTGCCTGAATTGCTGTTGTCATCTAGTCCTCTTTCTTCAGTTGCATGTTAAATCGGCGCATTATGATGCGAAAATTGTCAAACTATGATTCTTAGGTTTGCATGGTTCAAATTGGCGTTTAATGCAACCCAGGCGATTTTAGCCAATGAGTCGCGTAGTTTTCAGTTAGTTTTGCCTGAGAATGCTATTTGACGGG
>JABEUP010000060.1 GCA_013044365.1 Acidimicrobiaceae bacterium | reverse complement strand
GTCCATGTTAAAGACGATGGCTAAATCTGGTTGTGCAGCCACTTCAGCCTTGTCTTGAATCATTGAATTCTTGAATTGATGAATCAGCAAAAGTTTTTGCGGCAGATGATTTGTGACTACTAGTTGTTCCAACCACGCAGACACCTGATTTATCTGGTCCGCTGTGGCGGTTCCTATAACTTGTCCCGGCACTTGCGTGGTATTAACGTTCCACTCAGGGTCTAGAGCTAATGCGACGTCTGGTTGGGTCAGAAATGGGGTCAGAGTTTTGGCGTCAGAGAGAAAACTTCCTCTTCCTGGTTGAATATCCAGGATAAGTAGACCATGGTGTTTTCTAACCACATTTAGGTACTGCTGTATGACTGCATCCGGCAGTCTCGACGAGTAGGTGCCGTCAGGTTGAGGAGATCCTTGAGCAATGAAAGTGATCAATTCATAGGCGGGCAGGACTTCGGTATTGGATTGTTGATATGGTTCGATCTGTGCCATCAGTTTGGGCCACATGTCTTTCGGAGTTTCTTGGCCAAGTATTCCCAGGTTGCCGCCTCCTGGCGCACCGTAAAAGGCTACGATCATTCTTCCGGGGATTATGAAGTAGCCACCACCTGGTTCAGTTGGTGCAGGTATTGTCGTGGTCGTGGCGGGTGGTTCTGTCGTGGTAGTGGTTGGTATGCCGCCTTTTGGGAGAGGATTTTGGGAAACCTTTGGTATCCCTAGCTGGGCGTGGTTTATGCCCGGATTTACATTGTTTGCATTGAAGCTAAAGGTAAACCCGATCATTATTAGTCCAACTGCCGCGATTAGTTCAGGCCATATTTTCGTGTTCGTGATAGCTGGAAAATTCAATTACGTGTCACCTTTTTGTCGAATATAACAGGAACTATTTTTAAATTTCTGTGATATCTCTCTGTTTATTGGCTTTGGCGCATATCCCAGGAGATCTCACAAGGCATAAGGAACCCGTATCTTTGCTTGTCACGCGAATATTTGTATAACTATATTTTTAGACTAGCTATTCGAACATATGTTCGATAAATTATAAGTATGGGTACTGCTGTTAAAAAGTCGATAAGTCATCTCCCGGGGTTTGTCACCCCTCAGCTTTTATCGAGGGATCGATATGTGGAACTGGACGGATCTTTAGCAAAGATATTTCCTTTAGGCAGAATCCAGCTGGGGTCTGTCGTTTTGTTTGAAGGTGCCTTGAATTCCGGTGTAACTTCAGCTGTATTCGAGTTTTTGTCTTCTGGCGGCATGAAAGGAAGTTGGAGCACTCTGGTAGGTTTCGAGAATCTTGGTTTTCTCGCTGCTTTTGAAAAGGGCGTGGATCTGGGTAAAGTCGTCTCTGTGCCTGATCCGGGGAGAAATTTAGCCCAGGTTGTGGCAGTGCTGATGGAAGCTTTTCCGGTTGTTGTCATTGCCAACCCACGATTCATATCCTTTCCCCAGGCTCGCAATCTCATTTCTAGGGCACGGGTGAACAAGTCAATTATGGCAGTGGTTCAGGAAAGCCTGGATATATCTATTGCACGGAGTAAAGGCTTCTGGCCTGGTTCTTATGACTATGCGATCAGTTCTTCCATCTCTGGTTTTTCTGGCTTGGGCCAGGGTGACGGTTTTATAAAAGAACGGCGTCTTTCTCTCCGTTTGGATAGCAAGAGGGCTGGTGGAACTACGAAGAGTATCACGGTTCGGATTTAGATCAGGCGATTTCAATGTCTAAAAAGATGCCTAAAGCAAAGCTCCGATATTCCAGGTACTCGCTGTTCGATCCTATTGAGCATCAAGTAGCTCCGAGAATACTTCTTGTCGAGTTCTTCTACTGGCCTTTTATATCTGCCAAGTTAGAGCAGGCTGACCCATTGGCCATAGTGGAAGACAAGGGTATCGTCATTCATGTCTCCCCTCGGGCATTGAGGACTGGGATCAAAGCGGGAGATAAGGTCAGGACGTCTTTATCTGTAGCTCCTGGCCTCATGGTCATCCCTGTTGACGTAGTTGACCAAAATGGTTCATTTGCCAAGATCGCAAATGTTTTGGAACAATTTTCTCCTTTGGTGGAGATCGTCGATCTTGGAGTTTGCGCCACAAATGCCAGAGGTCCTTCCAGATATTTTGGCGGTGAGAAAGAGCTCGTATCAAGGGTTGCATACGCCATGGAAGATCAGATATTAGAGATTTTTCCTATAGCTAAAGAGCTAAGGGATAACTCGGTTGATATTTTTGGGAGGGACTCGGTCTTTTCTTTTGGGGTTTCTATCGCTGACGGTATTTTTACAGCGCGGATCGCAGCCAGGAATTCTCGAATAGTTCCTTTAGGGGAGAGCGCCTCTTTTCTGGCCCCATTCTCCGTCAGAGAACTTCCTGACGATGATATAGCCGGTACTCTTGGCCGTTTGGGAGTACGGTCTTTGGGGGAGTTTACAAATCTTGACTTTTATCTGGTAATGGAGCGTTTTGGATCCCAGGGTGCGCTTTTGCATCGTATGGCCGGAGGATTGGACACGTCGTCGCTTGAGGCAAGCGAGATTAAAGAGGATTTCAGCCAAAAAATTGAGTTATCCGAACCTCTGGAAGTTTCCTCTGCCGTCGTCTTTGCCTGCAAGGCCAGAGTGGAGGAGATGCTTGGGCGTCTTTTAGAAAAAGGCCGCCTTTGCCAAGTTATGAGAGTACGGCTTATGAGTGAAAATGGAGAGGAGTCAATCAGGGATTGGGGGGTCAAGAATGGATTTTCCGCCCAGCTTCTTTTGGAACGTATTAGATGGCAATTGGAATCATGGTCTACTGACGCGAGACTGGCTCCGTCGGCTGGGGTGGAGATCGTTGAACTGAAACCCCAAAGGATCGTTTCGGCTTTAAGGATCCAACTCAATCTTGACGGCAGTGAAAGGTCTTCCATAACCAAGGTGTCTCAGGCACTTTCAAGAGTTGATGCAATTGTTGGTAAGAGGGCTTCTATTGCAAGAATAAAGGGGTCTAGGACTTCAAAGGAAAGTGTGGAGATGGTGCCATGGCAACTCCACCTTTTCGATCTTGACGAGCCAAGGGGTAGAAAGGCAAAGGAGGAACCACCGTGGCCAGGGAAATTATTGGGGTCATCTCCAGCTATTTGTTTTGACCGGGAAGTGGAGGTTTTTCTTCTGAGCAAAGAAGCAGTGCCAGTAAGTGTTTCGGCGGATGTTATTTTGTGCGGAGAACCCTACTGGCTTCAAGTGCGGGGTTCGGGGAAGAAAGTAAAAATTTTAGAGTGGTCCTCACTGTGGCCGATGATGGAGAGATGGTGGGATCTGGAACATTCAACCCGGGTTGTCCGAGTACAGATAGTAACTGATGAAATGGGTGCCCTATTGATTAAACGTGCAGGTGAAAAATGGCTTATTGAAGGTTCATATGATTGATGGCTCCCTTCGGGGAAATTTGAGTATTCATTATTGCCGTCCGAGATGGCATATTCCGCAATTGCCCCTCATTCCAAAATCTTGTATTCTTGTTATATTATCGAACATATGTTCGATAATATAACAAGATGGAAAGTTACGCAGAGCTTCATTGCCACTCAAATTTCAGTTTCTTAGACGGGGCCAGTGACCCGGAGGAACTGGTAAAGGTAGCTTCTATGCTGGGTCTTTCTGCCCTTGCTATCACCGACCATAACGGCCTTTATGCCGTTCCACGTTTTGCTAGTGCGGCAAAGCTGTGTGGGTTGCCAACCATCTATGGTGCTGAACTTACCTTGGGAAGCAGTACTCCTCGAGATGAGATGATTGATCCTTCTGGTGATCATCTGGTTGTTTTGGCTAAGGGGCCGAAAGGGTATAGCTCATTATCCAAGGTCATTTCCTTTGGTCATACTGCCAACAGGAAAAAGGGAAGTTTTGAGCTTTCTTATGAAGGTCTGGCCTCTGCCAATTGTGGGGATTGGATCATTTTGACTGGATGCCGGAAAGGTCTGGTTTCCAAGACTCTTTTTGAACACGGTCCGGTGGCTGCCAAGGGAAAACTTGCATACCTGTGTGATTTGTTTGGCCGGGAGAAAGTTTTTGTCGAGTGTTGGGATCACGCTGATCCACTGGATGAGCCACGCAATATTGAACTGGTTCAGATTGCATTGTCTTTGGGAGTTGAACTGGTGGCAACTAACAATGTCCACTACGCCACCAGGAATGCCGCCCGGTTGCACCAGATCCTGATGGCCATAAGGTCCAATAGACCTATAGATGAGATAGATGGATGGCTTCCGTCTTATCCAATGGCAAATTTACGTTCTCCCGGAGAGCAACTAAGGCGTTTTAGCAAGTTCCCCACTCTGGTGCAAAATGCCAATGATCTTGGTCTTGAGTGCGCTTTTGACTTAGAACTTATAGCTCCCAAGCTTCCTGATTTCCTGGTCCCTCAAGGCCATGACGAGATGAGCTTTTTGAGAGAATTGACTTACCGTATGGCTCCAGCCAGGTATGGACCGAGAAGCAATCCTAGAATACCAGGCGCCTATGAGCAGCTTGACTATGAACTCGACATAATATCCAAACTTGGATTCGCAGGGTACTTCCTAATTGTTTGGGACATAGTGGAGTTCTGCAAAGCCAATAATATCTTTTGCCAAGGGCGGGGATCTGCTGCCAACTCTGCTGTATGTTATGCCATCGGGATAACAAATGTTGACCCTGTCTCTCTCAAGCTTTTGTTTGAACGCTTCCTCTCTCCTTACAGAGACGGCCCTCCCGATATCGACGTGGACATAGAGAGTGATCGCCGCGAAGAGGTGATTCAGTACATATACCGGCGCCACTCTCGTCTAAGGGCAAGCCAGGTTGCCACAGTTGTTACATACAGATCCAAGTCTGCAGTCCGTGATGTTGCCAAGGCATTCGGCTACTCCCAGGGTGTGAGGGATTCTTGGGCCTCCCAAGTTGAAAGACATCCAGGTCTCGCCCTAAGTATTGAACTCAAAGACGCTAGCGGACACAAGGTTATAACTGCCCCAAAGGAAGTTCTCGACACTGCCATGCAACTCGAGAACAATCCTAGGCATACCGGGATACATGTTGGGGGGATGGTGATATGTGATAGGGAGATCTCTGAGGTTTGTCCTATCGAGTGGGCAAGAATGGAAAACCGGACTGTGATGCAGTGGGATAAAGATGATTGTGCCCAGGTTGGTTTGGTCAAGTTCGACCTTTTGGGTCTTGGAATGCTCTCGGCATTGCACGAGATGATCGATTTGGTTTCGGAGTTCCATGGACAGGAAATTGATCTGGCTCTCATACCTCAGGAAGATTGTATCTATGAGATGCTTTCCAGGGCAGATACCATCGGGGTGTTTCAGGTCGAAAGCAGGGCTCAGATGGCCACCTTGCCGAGGCTAAAGCCCCGCTGCTTTTATGACCTGGTAGTTGAGGTGGCCCTCATACGTCCAGGGCCAATACAAGGGGGGTCAGTTCATCCATACATCAGGAGGAGGAACGGTCTCGAAGAGGTCACTTATCTTCATCCTCTGTTGGAGAATTCTTTATCCAAGACTTTGGGGATTCCGCTTTTCCAGGAGCAGTTGATGCAGATGGCCATAGATGTGGCTGGTTTCACTCCCGGAGAGGCTGATCAGTTGCGGGGTGCTATGGGATCCAAACGCTCCAGCGAGAAGATGAACCGTTTGAAGGAAAGACTCTTTGAAGGCATGTTCCAAAGGGGTATATCTGAACTTATTGCCGGAGAGATATTTGCCAAGCTTTCTGCCTTCGCGTCTTTTGGGTTTCCGGAGAGCCATTCTGCTGCTTTTGCATATCTCGTTTATGCCAGTGCATGGTTTAAGTATCACTATCCAGCTGCATTTTGTGCAGGACTGATCAGGGCGCAGCCGATGGGGTTTTGGTCTCCCCAGACACTGGTCGAGGATACCAAAAGGCATGGAGTCCAGGTACTAACTCCTCATGTAAACCACTCTTGCCATAGAGCCGACTTGGAGATCGTGGATAACGGAGGAGTTGCTCTTCGGATAGGAGTCTCTTCTATACGTGGTATAGGAGAGACATTGGCAGAGAGAATCTCCAATTCTGGTCCTTATAGGTCGATAGAGCATTTGGCTAGAACTGTTCCGTTAAGTACTGCTCAGTTGGAGGCTTTGGCTATTTCAGGTGCATTAGATGGTCTTTTTGCTGATGATTTATCTTTAGAGCCCCTAGACGCAAGGAGTGCACTTTGGGCGGCTGGGCCTGGCTCGCGCTACTCCGAAGGGTTGCTACCGTCGATGGCTCTAGGTTCCAAGGCTCCATCTCTGAATCCCGTTAGCGATCGTGAGAGAGCGTATTTGCAACTGTGGTCTTACGGGATATCTCCGGCAGGACATCCCCTTGGGTTTGAGAGAGGTGAACTAGCGGCTAAGGGAGTGGTTGTGGCTAGCGGTCTGGCTAGTCTCGAAAATCGTTCCCGAGTCAAGGTGGCCGGGGTTGTTACCCATAGACAACGACCAGCTACGGCAAATGGGACGACATTCATCAGCTTGGAAGATGAGACTGGGTTGATCAATATTGTTTGTTCTAAGGGATTATGGATCAGATACCGATCGGTTGCCAAGCTCTCTCCAGCTCTTGTAGTAAGCGGAAGAGTCGAAAAAGTTGCTGGAGTGATCAATGTGATTGCGGAGAAAATCGAGAAGCTTTCAATGAAGATAAAGCCTATTTCAAGGGATTTCCACTAAATGCCGGGGAAATACTTAGTTGTCTTCCCTGGCATTTAGCAATAATCAAAAATTAAAGATCTAGTATCCGATAGGTTCAGCGACATCTACCCGGGGATGACGGCAGTGGCGAGTAGTTCTACCAAGAGCCCAGGGAACAACAGACCACTCACTTGCAAAAGGGTCATTGCCGGATAGTGATGCCCTACGAGTGTTTGCCATATCTTGCCGATATTTCTGAGGTTAGCCCGATACTCAGCGGCGTCAGTAATAAAGACCTGCATAGATACCAAATGTTCCGGCCCTCCTCCTGCTGCTTCAAGCGCCTGGATAACATAGTAAAGTGACCGCTCGAACTGCTCGACCAAGCCCCCGGCTATAACCGTGAATCCATCGGCCTCAAGAGCCGCCTGACCACCTAAATACACGGTACGACCAGGAGCGGCCACAATCGCGTGAGAGTAACCTACCGGCTTTGGCAACGACTCAGGGTTGATAATTCGATGCGGAGAAGTCATTTGCACCCAGTTCTTTTTAGCAACTGTCGTCTAGATAATTTCATTGCTGCAACCCCCATGAGATCGAGTTCGCCAACTGGTCCTGCGGAGGAAGAACTACCACAAGAGCAATTGGGCTAAAAGATAAATACAACCAGCGTGCAACATTTGTCAAAATATTGATGATCCAAAAGACGTGCTGTGTAAAGTTTCGTTGTTCACTGTGGCTCAGACTTTTGAGGGTATCTTATCAATTAACTTGCCTGGGAATAAATCCAGGAATTAATTGCAGATACGTAGGTGTACCCGAATCCGGCAAATTGCAACTATTTCTGATTAGTCAAATTCATCAGCCTGATCAACGTGATTTCTCACAAACGGGGCGTGAAGCGGAAAGCCTGCGACTCCAATCCTTGAAAGCGAGGACCTGCTCAGGCCCTAGGCACGCCTTTGTTGCAGTCGTGTCATATGATTCAACTGACATCCGTTCGTTATTTAGAGAAGAGCGTGTATCCGCTAATGTTCCCCTTGATTGGGCACCCGAAATATCGATACTTGGTTCTCGTTGGGCAGATTTGGGCCCGACACTGTTATAGCTCAAGTGGGCGATGCCGGGAAAGGCTCAAAGTTTTTGGAAAATATTACTGGTCATGAGCCCTAGGATCCAGTGACCTTATTCGTGGGATTTGCCAGCACTAATTCGTGTAAATGCGTCTGATCTGATCCGGTCAAAATCGGATAATTCTTTAGACCATCTTGCAAAAGTGAAACTAACTACAATGAAATAATGGAAAAGAGCCTTACATTACTTACCGTTCATGCGCACCCAGACGATGAGTCATCCAAAGGTCCAGCAACAGTGGCGATACTTACTGGCCGGGGTATCCGAAGCGTATTGGTAACCTGCACCGGAGGTGAGGAGGGTGACATTAACAATCCGGCTATGGACAGACCGGAGGTCAAGGAGAATCTTTCTCAGATTCGTAGAGCGGAACTTGATGCTGCTACAAAAATTATCGGTTACAGCAAACTCTATCTTCTGGGGTATAGGGATTCTGGGATGCCGGGGGTTCCGGCGAACTTCCATCCCGATTCCTTCGCGCAGGCACCCGTGGAGGAAGCAGGAGACAAACTCATCGGTATTATCCGTCGAGAAATGCCTCAAGTCGTGGTGACGTATCACGAGGACCAATCCGGGTATCCCCATCCAGATCACTTAAAAGTTCATGACATATCCGTGTATGCGTTTGATCGCAGCGGGGATTCGAGCTATAAACCGGAATTAGGGCCACCGCACCAGATCTCCAAGCTTTACTACACCGCTTGGGCCTCACAGCGGACAAAAATGTTTCACGACAAATTTATTGAGCTTGGCCTTGAGTCGCCATTTTCCCAAGACCGTCTGAACCGGCCTGGAAACGACGAGGAAATTACTACCAGGATTGACGTGAGAGGATATTACAAAATTAGGAAAGATGCACTGCTGGCCCATGCGACACAAATAGATCCCACTTCGAACTCCTGGTTTGGTTTGCCGGATAGTTTATCTGAAGACCTGTGGCCCTATGAAGACTATATTTTGGCTCGATCAAATGTTGGGGAGACAGAATCATTTAATGGCTATGAGACTGATCTATTTGCTGGCATATCAGATCATAAATAATCAGGGCTAGCTGTTAAAGCCCCTTGCGATAGCCAGTGTGTAGTGCCAGTCAGACCTTAACTATCCTGCGGCCCGCGTGGGGCTCTACTTCCACGACTGATGTAGTGGGCTTTCTGCCACACACCCCGTATCGGTGACATTGGCACCACCAAAAGGTGGTACGCCGATTTTGTCGATCGGTACGATAGAGGCGACGCTTAGTCCAGCATTCGCTGCAGCGTGCACTGGACTTGCATTCCGGGGAAATGTTATAAGCTCGTAGCTGCTGAACATAGATCGTCTTAGTTTTGTTGAACTGCTTCTCGGGTCATAAGCAACAAAATTAAATGACAGGACTGATTTGTGGAAAGTTCCGTGGCAACCGGGTTTTAAAAAATGGACAGTTCATTTTGCTTAATCTGTAGAGAACGTGAAACGGTTGCCACATCACTGGGTGCCTTGCGCAATGATTGGCCAACTTGGAAGTTGAACTAGGGGGACAAGCGAGTAACTTTCGATCCGTTTCCAAATCTGAGCAAGAGACCAAGAAGCACAGACCTTCCGCTTGGCGCCAGTATTTCAAATCGCTAGGACCGGGACTTGTGACTGGGGCTTCCGACGACGACCCATCGGGGATAGCTACTTATTCGCAGGCAGGCGCCCAGTTCGGTTTGGCTCTCCTGTGGACAGCTCTAATCACCTTGCCGCTCATGGCGGCAGTGCAGGAAATCTGTGACCGAACTGCATTGGCTACCGGCACAGGACTGGGCGAATTAGCCCTAAAACGTTTTAACCGCCTCGGTAAGTACGTCATAGGAGTCCTTATTGCCGCACTAATCTTGGCAAATGGCCTAAATATTGCGGCAGATCTGGTTGCAATAGGTTCCGGAATGCAACTTCTCCACGCTGGACCTACTTGGATTTGGGCTTTGCTCGCAGGAGTGCTAGTGACCCTGCTTTTAGCCCTGGGTTCATTCGACCGCATTGCCACCGTATTCAAACTTCTGTGCGCTGTCCTACTGAGTTACTTTGTCGTGGCAGTGATCGTAACCCGCAATTGGTTACAGGTGATTAGCTATGCCTTCATTCCCCACTTTCAGTTTAGCAGCGCATATATCGGCCTTTTGGTGGCAGTTCTGGGAACGACGATATCTCCGTATCTTTTTTTCTGGCAGAGTGCGCATCGCATTGAGGATATGCGTACCGACCCAGAAGGTGGAAGCAAGGTTCAGCCGTTGCGACTTCGAAGTCTTGGTCTGGCGAGACGCAAATTAGCCACAAGCCGGGCTGACGTATTTACCGGGATGACCTTCTCCAATCTCGTAATGTTCGCAATTATATTGAGCACTTCGGAGACGCTTCATGCTCACAATAAAACCAACATCCAAAGCGCGGCGCAAGCAGCAGCATCTCTAATGCCGTTTGCTGGCCATTTCGCAGGTACCATCTTTGCGTTGGGATTTATTGGAAGCGGTCTTCTGGCGGTACCTATTCTGGCTGCGTCAGGAGCAGCGGGCATGGCTGGACTCATGCATAGACCATGGGGCTTTTCAAGCTCGATTAGGAAAGCACCTATTTTTTATGCACTAGTGGGTCTCGGTACTTTAGGTGGAACAGTCTTTAGTTTGCTTAATACGAACCCAATCCAGCTGCTCGTATTCGTGGCGGCAATAAACGGCGTGGCTGCTGCTCCGTTCCTCATTGTAGTCATGCTTGTATCGGGAAATAAAAAAATCATGGGGAAGCATAGTAACCATAGGCTCGCCAGTACCATAGGGTGGTCCACCACCGCACTCATGGCTGCCGCTGCGGTTGCATTCTTTGCCACTGGTGGTCTTGGTTTTTAAGGGCTAGCCATTAACCATTAAACGTGCTGTGCAACAGCTTATCGGCATGTCCCAGGCAAGGTCTTCATACCCAGTCTCGTATAGAGAAATGTGTTTGTGGTTTCCCAATGACGCCGCCTGCTTGAACTACCCGGACTAGTTGATGCCCTTCGACGCTGGTATCCCGCCGGTCACCTGCTATCAACTGGTGGTGAACACGAAAGGAAAGGCCGTCAGTCCCTTGGCACCAACTCGGCTGCCGGGCCACGATCCCGGAATGCGGACTGTACTTCTAGCTGCTGAATAGCCATGGCAGAAGACCAGTGACTTTGGAAATGGGTTGAACGAGAATCCTAGGGGACGTTACATGGATAGTTGTTTAAATAATTTACTATGTCCTATCGTTGCGTGCTCTCAGGCTGTAACATCAGAATTGATTATGCGTGGATAGGGAGTGTGGCAATGGCAAAATGGCTTAGTGCTGATTGGATGGAAGAATATGCCAAGATGACCGAGTCTCAACCGTCGCGTCCTGGTGCTACCGCGACGATACAGTATGAAATTGTCGGTGGGCCAGATGGTGACGTGTTCTATTACTGGATCGTGGAAG
>JABEUP010000059.1 GCA_013044365.1 Acidimicrobiaceae bacterium | reverse complement strand
ATGTCGTTGGTCGCAGAGGTGGCAGGACGTTACAAAAGGGTATTAATCGACGGACATGAGGTAAGGATGTTGTTGTCCAAGAATCCCGCAGGTTGGCTTGAGGTTTTCGACATGGTCGGGGACGACCCTTCGGTGGTAATTGGAATAAATGCTCAAATTGCTGACGGCAGGGACCCCTCATGGCTTTGGGATGTACCTTTTGAGCTTATGAGGGGGAAAGAGGTGATAGCTGCCGGTGAACGTGCCTACGACCTGTCGGTGCGTCTTCATTATGCGGAGATACCACATGTCATTATTAAGGATCCGCTGGAGGCTATCAGTGCCTGTCATGGAACAGAAGTATCATTTGTTGGAAACTATACGTGTTTTCAAGATCTGCGTAAGCGACTGAAGGGTAACCAGAATCAACTTTGGAGCCGGATCGGTAATTTTGGCGATCGGATAATTAGATAGTGCAGATGGTCAAGGTAGTTTCCGTTTTTCCTGATCTGTTGGGCACCTACGGTGATTCCGGCAACGCATTGGTGGTATCTAGGAGACTGGCTCTTCGGGGATTTGAGGTCGAGCTTGTAATTGCCAATCTGAAGAACAGTATTCCCAGCGATGGCGATTTTTATCTGATAGGAGGCGGAGAAGATGGGCCGCAAGCAAAGGCTGCTGAACTTCTAGCTGTTGACGCCCCGCTCGAGCATGCGTTGGACAGGGGTGCCGCTCTTTTGGCGGTATGCGCCGGATTTCAGATTCTTGGAGCTTCATTTCTCGGACCGGACTCCAAACCGAAAGATGGCATCGGGATCTTTGGATGCAGGACACATAGGTTTGAGGGGGCGAGAAGCGTAGGTGAACTGATCGTTGATCCTGAAGGCAAGCTCGGAGATACACCACTTTTGACCGGCTATGAAAATCACCAGGGTATTACCGAATTGTTGAAGGGTACCCAGCCCTTGGGGATCGTTTTATCCGGACATGGCAATAACTACGGAGCTAATGTGGACGGGGCCATTCAAGGCAGAGCGATAGGTACTTATATGCATGGCCCAGTCTTTGCACGAAATCCGAAATTATGCGATTATTTTATTTCGCTTGTTGTTGGTTCGCTTGAACCTATCGACAGTACTGAGCTAGAGACGTCACACCGCAACCTCTATAGTGAGAGAATTAGCCAGAGGTATAAATAAAAAAGTCCAACTGCGCATCTATATGAGGCGCAGTTGGACTTGACAAGCAGATTACTTCGCTTGCGAAGCTCTGATGACGTTCAAAGCGCCGCCAGCCCTAAACCACTCAATGTGTTCCTCGGACATGGTGTGAGTTGCCTGGAAGGTCTCTGTCGAGCCATCCGAATGATTTACGATGCAGACCACCGGCTTGTCGGGGGCGAGCTCGTTTAACCCAGTTACAGATATTGTGTCTCGTTCGCCAATTTGGTTGTAAGTATTAGGATCTGCAAAGGTGAGCGGAAGTATGCCTTGCTTTTTCAGGTTAGTTTCGTGAATGCGCGCAAACGATCTTGCAAAGATAACTTTTGCATTCTGATATCGCGGTTCCATGGCAGCATGTTCCCTTGAGGAACCTTCGCCATAGTTTTTGTCGCCTATCGCAGCCCATGAGACATTGGCCTTGCGATAGTGTTTGGCAATGTCAGGGTAACTTTCGACGTTATCGTGCACCGTGCAGTAGCCGTGTCCGACAGGGTAGGGGGTGCCATCCGATTGGGTGAAGGCATTGTTGGCGCCCAGGAATAGGTTCCCGGAGATGTTTTCCAGATGACCTCGATAGGTTAGCCACGGACCAGCGGCACTTATGTGGTCTGTGGTGCACTTTCCCTTCGCCTTCATCAATACCACCAGATTTTGGAAGTCTTGGCCGTCCCATTTTGGGAATGGTTCAAGCAGCTGCAGCCGGTCGGATTTAGGGTCGACCTTGATCGTGATCGCCGAACCATTTTCCGGTGGCGCAAGGAATCCGGCTTCACCTGATTCGAATCCCTTAGAAGGAAGCTCTTCTCCCTCTGGTGACAAGAGCAGGGTTCCGTCGATCTTGTCCGTCAGAGGATTAAAGTCGAGGGTTCCAGCCAATGCGTAAGCGACGACAGTCTCCGGAGAGGCTATGAACGAGAGAGTTCCGGGGTTTCCATCGTTCCGCTTGGGGAAGTTACGGTTGTAGGAGTTCAGAATCGAGTTTTGCTGTCCATCGGCTACATCGGTTCTCTTCCATTGTCCGATGCATGGCCCGCAGGCATTGGCAAGGACTGTTGCTCCAATGGCCTCGAGGTCGGCTAAGAGTCCATCTCTTTCGATTGTGGCCCGGACTCTCTCGCTTCCCGGTGTAACCAGGAGCGGTGATTTGACTTTGAGTCCCTTTGCCGTTGCCTGTCTTGCAATGTGTGCGGCTCTGGAAATGTCCTGGTATGACGAGTTGGTGCACGAACCGACAAGAGTGGCGGAAAGTTTCAGCGGCCACGAATTCTCTTTGGCCTCTTTAGCTATCGCGGAAACTGGTCTTGCCAGGTCAGGCGTGTGAGGACCGACGATATGCGGTTCAAGGGTATCGAGATTGATCTCTATCACCGAATCAAAGTATTTCTCCGGGTTGCTGGCAATTTCGGGATCTGGGTTCAGGTTGTCAATGTATTTATTTGCCAGGTCTGCCAACTCTTCCCGGCCAGTTGCTTTCAAGTAGGCGTTGGAGTGCGCATCGTATGGAAACACAGAACATGTTGCTCCGATTTCCGCCCCCATGTTGCAGATGGTAGCCTTTCCAGTCGCAGCAATCGTTTCGGTACCTGGACCAAAGTATTCAATGATGGCACCTGTGCCGCCGCTAACTGTGAGAATTTCCGCCACTTTGAGGATGATGTCCTTGGCTGAAGTCCATCCTGACATACTACCGGTGAGCTTGACTCCAATTATTGTTGGATAGCGCAGACCAAAAGTGGATCCGACCATTACGTCGACTGCATCAGCACCGCCTACGCCGACCGCTACCATAGACATTCCGCCGGCATTTGGCGTGTGTGAATCAGTGCCGATTATCATTCCTCCAGGGAATGCATACTGTTCCAGAACGACTTGGTGGATAATTCCCGAACCCGGTTTCCAGAAGCCGATTCCATACTTAGCCGAAACCGAATTCAAGAAGTCGTAGACCTCTTTATTAGTTGTCTCTGCCCGGCTAAGATCTCTGGCTGCTCCAACTTCGGCTTGTATCAGGTGGTCGCAGTGGACTGTGGTTGGTACCTGTACGGTAGGCAGTCCGGCGGTCATAAATTGGAGAAGAGCCATCTGGGCCGTGGCATCCTGCATAGCCACTCTGTCAGGATAAAACTCAGCGTAACTTTTGCCGCGGTCGACTTCCTGAGCGTTGGGATCCGCCAAATGATTGAAAAGGATCTTTTCCGTTAGTGTCAGGCCTCGTCCGAGTCTTTTCCTGCCGATTGAAACTCGTTCATTGAGGCGGGAGTACACCGATTCGACAAGTTCTCGGGGAGTTCCCGCTGTCACCTTTGCCACTTTGCTCTCCTTGGTTTGGATTTGCTATAATACAAGTATAAGACAGGTTGGACCTAGATACCTAAATATTGCTAGCGAACTTCGGTCGAAGATTACAGGCGGCTCTCTTGGTGCGAACCAGGTTTTACCAAGCGAGGCGGTTCTTTCAACTTTATACGACGCTTCGCGCATAACAATACGCAAGGCGCTCGAAGTTTTGCGCCAAGAGGGTTATGTCGACTCCAGACAGGGCTTTGGGTGGCTGGTTGTTTCTCCGCCGCTCAGGCAAAGCCTGGGGCGGTTCTCGACAATTGAAGATCAGCTGGCGGAAATTGGTGTGCACCCCCGTAGAAAGGTTCTCGATTCAGAGATTTTCTGGCCTTCCGCAGAGATTGCGGAGATCCTGGGTAACCAGGAGATGCTCAGAGTGCGGAGAATCAATCTGGCCGATGAGCTTCCGTTTGCCAGAGTAACGGTTTGGCTCCCCTCTATTTTGGCCAGGGATTTCTCATTGAGTGACTACGAGCGCAACTCCTTTTATGAGCTTTTGACCACGAGGAAAGTCATAAAAAGGCCGTTGTCCAAGGCGGTTCAGACAATTAGTGCAATTGCTATTGCTGAAGAGGATGCCCGGCTTTTGGGAGTTCCGGTTGGATCTCCGGCATTAAAGTGCCTGAGGACGACTTTTGATTCGGCTGGGGAGGCGATCCTGTTTTCAGAATACGTATTTCCCGGGCATCTCACAGAATTCGTTACCGAACTGGCCGGAGAGATTTTGTCTATAGCCCCTTCGGGACTTCGATTGGTGGATTAATGGCCGGTCGGATTTAGTCGGTCTTAGGCCAATGCGGCGAACCGGATATTTTTGCGGCCTTGTATTTGGTCCGATTCCATTCGTCTCTCCAACCCTTTGATTCTGGTCCAGCCAGTTCGGGTATCATTCCGAGGGCAGATGCCTTTCTGGCTGTCCACCAGTCCGTTTCCAGTTCATAAGCAAGCTGGTCCACTGATTTCTGGATTCTTAGCGCAAAAGCCCTGACATCTTCGCTTTCGCCTAAATACAGAGGATATCCGAAGCTAATTGAAGTTGGACCTGGCGTAAATTTCCGGGAGTTTTTTCCTAGGGCGTCATAGGTGCCTTTTATGTAAACAGGGATTACCGGTACATTGGATTTTTTAGCGAGCTGCCCTATGCCTGCCTTGAAAGTCTGTCCAAAGCCATCCGGGGTCCGTCCGCCCTCGGGAAAGATAATGAGAGACCAACCATCATTGAGCAGGGTTTCAGCTAATGCAGATGATTTCCTGTTTACTCTGTTGCGCTCGATGGGAATGGCGCCTGCAAGTCCTGACCAAAGTGCGGCTTTCCAGGTGCGGTCGAAGAAGTAATCGGCGCCTGCACCTATGACGGTCTTGTGTCGATACTCGATTGGAAGATGTGAGGCGAGGAGCGGAGTGTCAAGATGCGACGAGTGATTGGCGGCGAAGATTACCGGTACAGGGGCATCCTTTATTCTGTCGTCACCATAAACGGTTGGTTTAATCAGCGTTTTTATCAATGGCCGAGCTACTCCATCAAGAAAAAGGGACCGGACCATCCTTACGGGATATGTTCTCGACCATTCGGTGTCGTAGTTTGCCCCCAACTTTGATGGTTTTGGAGTTCGTGACACGCTGGACGGCCAGGTGGGCGCCTTAAAAGGAAATCCCGGTATTGACTTTGAGATTACTTTTTTCAATTTCTCTGGTTTGTAGTCCAAGATCTTCCTCACTAAACAACGGGTGACCGCTCTTGCTATTTGACATCTGCCATTAGTAGAGGAGGGGAGTGCAGATGGGTAAGGGAAGGATCCGGACCAACCACGCTTTGAGCCATCTCCAGCGCGTCTGGCATAGTGGACGCGCTCATAAATCCGAGGCGGTGCACGGTCTTGGGGTCGCCCCCCAGAATTATTACCCCGCCAAGGTGATCCAGGGCATGAGCTCCCCAATACCACATATAGAAGGGATGGACCCCATGGTAAGCATGTCCTGTGCGGTAAAGATGAATATACCAGGGATCAGTCGCGAAAGAATTTTCGTATTTACTTTCAATTTCCAGCGGGTCGGTGGTGTCCGCCAGTACATTGTCATAAAAATCGATATAGCTCGGGTGGAAGGTTGGGTCAAACTCTCGTCGCGTTGGATGACTCAGGATAAGCACACCTCCCTTGCGGACCAAGGGCATTCCCCGGTACATGTTGAAGAAATATCCCAGTCCAAGGCAATATACCAATATCGGGTTCATAATAGAATTCACGTTGTATGGCCCGATATAGGGCAGTCCCATCGTAAGAATGTCCGTCTGACCATGCACCTCAACCAGCTGCTGTTTATATACATTTTGGATAGTGATGTCATGGACTGCTTCAACTTCGCCAGCCGTTATGCCGGTGAGTTGATATGGCGATCTAATTGTGTGCAGCACTTTCCGACTCAGCCACGGTGGCGATTTCTGCAAGGCGGTGGATGCGCCGACGAAGCTTGCACGATCACGCAAATTCCATTCCCACTCACGCTTTTGCAAGAAAGAGAATGATTCTGGAAATGTATTTGTATTTAGCGTTGTCTCAATCTGGAATATCTTTACGCCGGCCTCTTTTATGAGCCTGCCCATCCTCCAGTTTGAGGAGTGCAGCTGTGACTTGTCGCGATCCATGAAGGATTTAGAGTGCACCATTGTTTTCACATTGTGGTGATGACGCAGGCTCTTGTAGGATGCCAAGCCCGTGGCCACACTTTTGTGTCCACCGTCCATAGAAACAAGGTTGACATTGACATAGATGAGTAAATCTGATGTCGCGGCCCGTTTGTTGATCTCTACGTCTTCACCTTTGTCCGTGAGTCCGAGATGGATCATATTGGATGGATCTTCAGCATCGTGTTGAGTCAGCCTGCCCATTTTGGCAAATGAGTCGTAAATCCGATCTCCTAGAATGTGACGAAGCTCGGATTCCGTCATGCGCCGGTGAAGTGCAAGTGCGGCGACTAAGACCACGTCATCCACGCCTTTGGAAGCGGCCAGGTCTAGGATCTGTTCAATTACCAGTTGACGTATATCCGGGGACTCCATCGAAGGAAGTGGTAATGACAGGTCATCAAAGGCAATAGTCAACCGCATATCGGCAAAGAGCAGGCTGGAAAGAGGGTCAGATTCACCGACCGGATTTTCCAGGGCATTGACAATGGCACCAAGCGGATCCTTTAGCGGTGGAAGTGCCTCAGGTGGGTAGACTACGCGCGATCCGGTTGGAAGCTTTTCCATTCTGAAACCTTCACCATGCCAAAACAGCACTGGTGGTGTGGATTTATCTACATCCAGAATGAATCCAGGCCGTGGGCTCATCTTTGCTGACTCCAACTTTCTCTCTTGCGTGGTTTGCGCATGTCGAAGGCGATCTTCACTGACCCTCGTTCTCCCGCGTTCAAAGCGTGTCCGACTGCCATTTCGTAGTCCTCAAGGCGATACGTGGCGCTCAGCAATTTCGACAATTCGATATTCTTAGCAAGCCGGACCGCCAGTTCAAAGGTGGAAATCTTCTCACCTTCAACTATCTCAGTTCCATAGGCATAGCTACCTTTGATGGAGATTTCTTTCATCCACAGGGGCGTTAAGTCGATCCTTGACTCTTTTGGCATACCAATGAGAATAACATCCGCTCCGGGAGCTGAGACCTTAAGTGCCTGTTCGATGGATAATGCCGATCCCACCGCATCGAATACTATTCCGAAGCCGTCGGTAGGCTTGTCGGGAGCGATCATCTGGGCACTGCGAATAGTACGGGCATGTCGGTAGAGATTGCCCGTGTGGCTGAGCGCTGTGGCACCAAATTGAATTGCCAACCGTTTTTGATGTTCGTATTTTGCAGTAGCGAATATCTCGGCATTTGGATGAATAGCTTTGAGTGCCGCAATCGTCAAAAGGCCAAGCGTTCCTGATCCGATTACCGCGATCTGAGTATTCAGATTACCGCCTATCGACATTGCGGCATGGACAGCACAGGAGAATGGCTCGAGCAGCACCGCATCCTCGTCACTCATGGTGGAGGGAATATCATGCAGCTGGGATCTGTGTGCCACCAGTTCCTGTGACCACCCCCCCGAAGTCTCTTTGCAGAATCCCGTTTGCAGGCCAGCGCTGATTGATCCGATATGAAGCGACTGGCATCGCTGAGGTTGGCCGTTATTGCAGAATCGGCATTTAGGAGTCGTGCCCCTTACTTCGCACGACAAGGAAGGAATGATAACCGCCCGCCTCATCGATCCATTTCCGTCCAGATATTCTCCAACCACTTCATGACCCATGACAAAGGGAAATGAAACGAAATCCTCCAGGTAACGTGAGGAATTTGAAGTGACCGTTGCTAAATCAGATCCGCAAATTCCGGAGAGCCGTGGGTAAAATCGTACCCAATCATCGCCGGGAAGTTCCGGAGGATCAATTTCTACAAGTCGCAAAGGTGATAAGGCAATTTTCGGATTTGCAACCATTCCAATTAGCTTGGTGGCTGCAAACCTGGCCACATTTCTCTCGTAGACAATGGCTTTCACATTGATCTCCCAATTGGTAGATAAATGGGTGGAAGTCCTTTGGCCTTGTCCCATTGTTCGATGTGCCACCCTCGTTTGCGTGCGATTGTGGCCAATTTTGGTTCGGGATTGACGCAAACCGGGTAACCAACCGCCTCTAGCATTGGAAGGTCAGACGTCGAATCGGCATAGGCGACGGACTCGGAGAGTTTTAGGGAGTTTTCTGCGGCATAACTTGCCAAAATAGATGCCCTGGCTTCCCCGGTGGGGGGAACCGCTAGCGAGCGGCCTTTATAAAGCCCGTTATCCCCAATTTCAAGCTCAGCGCAGATAATATCGTCGAAGAGAGGTTTTAGCGGTTCGAGCACAAAGTCCAGAGCTCCGGTTATGAGGAGGGTCTTGTGCCCAAGGCTTCTATGGCGCCTTACTCTTTCTATCGCCGCAGGGAAGGACTTCTTAAGTAGGTAGGCATTAAAGAATTCCTGGCTGTCTTTTTCAAGCCTTTGCGGGCGTGCGCCTTCATACTTTCGGTAGAAAGCTCTAAGGAAATCACCTCGATCTTTGCGATCAAGCGCAAGCAAAGAAGGTCCTTGAAGAGCCAGATCCATTGCAAACAGGGCCTTTTTGAACCTGGGAAGTCTCCGACTGGCCAACCAGGCATAGGTATCCACCACGTTTGAGGAGATGATGGTATTCTCAAGGTCGAATACTGCCAGATGTCTTTCTTTTGAAAGGATGAGGTTCAAATTTCTGTCAACGCGTGAATTTGCCGGCCGCTTGGAAGGGGTCGTCTTGACTCTTGCATGCTGCACTACTGACGGCAGATGAATCTCACGGATGAAAGTCTCCCAATGAATCAGTGCCGGATCGAAAGCAAAATGTGATTTTTCCTGCTCGTCAAGAGATTGGTAAAGGCTTAGAAGATTATCGACTTGGAAGATCGCATCAGTCTCGGCATATGTTCCGTAAAGCTCGACGTATCCTAGGGCATTATCGACAGCCTGCCGCTTTTTCTCTATATCAACTATGAAGCTAGCCTGCTCGCCCCTGATGGGAAGCATACCGGTAGCCTGCTCCAGCGCCTGGAGGAACTTTGAGGTTTTCTCCAGCTGCGCCTGCACTCTTCCCCTGCCCGGGAAAGACCAGTCCGGAATCATGATTGGTTGCCCATCCGAGTCGTAAAGCGGATGTTCTTGAAACCATGTCCGGACGTGGTTTACCAGAGTCGCATATTTTAGGGGATTTCTTGAACCCGAGGCGACCTGGAATATTTCCGGGGAGGAGCTGCGCGGTCCTTTGGCGGCGACGGCGACGATGGCTGCTGCAACCATATCCACCGGAATCACATCTATCACGCCTTCTGGAACTCCTGGAAACTCTTTGAGCAATCCCCGGGCGTAAGAAATGATGATTGGTTCAGCCATACGAAAGCCCCTGATCCATCCAGGCCTTGGCTCAAGCATTGCCGATTCGATAATTGAAGGCCGGACGATCGTAAGCGGTATTTGGTCCTGTTTTTCGAGCAGAGCTTTCTCACCAAGTGCTTTGGTGTATGCATACGCATCCGGCCAACCAACTGAGGTGGCTCTTGCAATTCCAGCCCGCACCATTTCATCATGGATCCATTGGATTCGCAGCTTCTCCTGTTTGACAACGAGCAGTGGTACCCCGGCGGCGCCAAGTTCGTTAGCGGCTTTCTTTCGAAAGATTTCGAGTGTCTTGGGATCGCGGCTCTTCAGCTCGATATCCGCTCTAAGGCTGCGCGCCGCTTTTACTTCGGAACGCCAATCGAGTTCGATGGAAAAAGGCGTATCGCTCAACGGAAGCTCTGGCGAAAGACCGCGCCTGCGCCCAGCCACATAGGCCGTGGATATTGCTATGAGATGAACGGGCTTGGTAATGCCGAACTCATTTCGGGCATCGATTACGGCTTCGGCAACTCTTCGCGGTCCGCAAAGATTTACTTCGATAGCCTGGTCAAGGGGAGAGTCGAAGCTCACTGATGCGGCTGAGTGGATAATAATGTCACATTCAGAAAGAAGTTTCCTGTCCGACGGATGGAGGTTCAATCCGTCTGATACCACGTCGCCGCTTACCGGATGAATTCTCGCGCTGATTTCTTCGTCGAATCGGTCTTTGAATTGTTCCCGGAGAAGATCAAAGCAGTCGTTTTTGAGTAACTCTTTTTGTACCCGATTTTCAGCATTGGTTGTCCTGCCGGGCCGGATCAGAAGATACAATTGGCAGCCTGGAATAGTCCTCAATAGTTTTTCAACCAGTGCAGTACCAAGGAATCCAGTGGATCCGGTTATAAAGACTGCCTTGCCGGTGAGTCTATCGACGATCAAATTGTCTCCTTGAATTGAATTCGCTGACAAGGTTACATTCGAATCCCGGTCCCGACGAATACACAAGCCCCTTGCAATGGTAGCAATTCATCTTTTTCTCGACTGCTTTGGAGGGGTATAGCGACGCGACGCGGTTGGGGGCTTACGCAGGGTGGAATTTACATCAATTGGGGATTTTGCGCCTGAACGGTTACGAAATCCGGTAGTCCGTGCCGCACCCTGAGGTAGTCTCGCGCCGCGTTTAAAAGAAACAAAACCTGCCCATACTACAAGCGGGAACGCTACCAAAAGATGTGTGGACCATGGCCCAAAGACCGCTGCAGCAGCAATTTCGAGACCTGCTGCGATTCGAATCCCACTCAGTATCAACCCAATGCCCAGAAGAATTGTTAGTGTTCCAACAAGCCATTCAATAAAAGGTGAGAGCGATCCTTTAGCTACCGGATCGCCGAAATGCGGTACCAGAAGCACGGCTAGAGCGAGCAGACCATAAACGGCTACAACGATGCCGTATAGTTTTTCTTTTTGCGTAAGGCGAGTCATTGGCCTCATAGTTTAGGACATAAAAGGGAAACAATGCTGGCTTGGCCAGATTTGAATGTGGCGATTTTTAGGCATTAATCCAGTATCGCAGCATCACGGCTTTGCGAGTGACGTTCGACAAACATCGCCAATCAATAGACTTGTTTCTACGGAGAGTCATTGGACCTGATCATTGCTCTAAAAGCGGATGTGCCACTTTGCCCCGGTGTCGACTAAAAGATCGGTTTGCAAAGCTGCAATTTGATCAGCCTGCAAAGTTGGGGGACGCTGATCCGTTTGCAGTGGAGTACGGCGCCAAGTGCCTGTCGGGATTTTGGGACAGGCCTGGGATCATTGGAAGACTGGCGCCGGTAGGCAATCATTTCTCAGCATGTATCAGTAGTTTTTGCTTGCGAGCTGATAATCAATTCTGGCGAGCATAGCGATTTTACCTGCTATCGATGGCATGATGATATGCAGCGTTGGGTGGGAGCAGGTTGGTTCGAACCATCTGTGGGTTTTGTGTGAGTTAGAGGATGGGTATAGGTTTGTATCGACAGAATCGGACTAGCGCGGAGGATGGGAATCAGTAACGGAGGTCATCTAGGGTAAATGAGTTTCTGGCCAACAATAATTCCATACCGTAGGGGAGAAATTTACGCTACAAGTTTGGGATATTACTGTGCAGCGCTAATGTGTAATGACGTTGGGCGCTTAGCTCAGTTGGTTAGAGCGCAGCCTTCACACGGCTGAGGTCGGAGGTTCAAGTCCTCTAGCGCCCACGGTAAGAAATTTGAGTACAGAGTGTTTCTGATGGACGTGAAGTCATCCGGTCTGCGGGGGTGGAGATAGTTGGAATTATTGTGGGATAATTCCCGATTATCCGCGGCGGGCTTGTATCGGTAATTAATAAATCAATGTGGGTTTTTGGGATTCAGCTAATCATTTTTTACTGCCGTAAACTGTGCCACCTATCTGCGATATTGTGAGTCAGGGGAAACTTTGAGTTTAATCTGGATCCGTCGCGGAAACGGGCGGGTTATTTGGCGGGACCGGGATTTGGGTTGGTTGATAAGAGGGGAAAATAATTTCAAGTGATCTCTTTGAATAAAGGCAGCGGGAAAGAGCGCAGAAAGTCTGAAAGAAATTCGGCAGTCAGCCTGGGGGGGAGTGTTGATAACGAGTTCAGCGGTACCGTTCCCACTTTCCGCAGCATTGCACTTTCAAATCCCAAAGAGTTTTTTCGACACTACACGGTAGTCCTGGCTCTGGTGGTTACGATAATTGTTTTCGGGATTCTTAGGCCGAAGACGTTCCTGGCTCTAAGTGATCTGAAAACAATACTTACTGGTCAGGCGGCACTATTTGCTCTTGCATTGACTCTGACGGTGGCTTTGGGCGCCGGGGAGATCGATCTGTCGGTGGGTGGGGTGCTGGGGTTCAGCAGCGTACTTATCGCGTACCTTTCCGCAATAAAGGGAATTTCCGTTCCGATCTCTCTGCTTATTTCACTGGTAGTAATTTTGGGTGTTGCCGCAATTAACAGTTATCTGATCGTAAGGATCCAGGTAAACGGACTAATTACCACCCTTGCAATGGGAACGATCCTTGACGGTTTATCGCAGGCAATTTCGAATTCCTCCACGATCGGAAACATTCCCGGCAGCATCTTGCGAATAATGCAAAAGAGATTTCTAGGTATCGGCCTACCCTTTTGGTATGCCATAATCATTGGTGTCGTGATCTGGTATGTCCTTCACCATATGCAAAGCGGCAGGTTTCTGTATTTTACCGGCGAAGGCAGGGAAGCAGCCCGGTTGGCAGGAATCAGGGTAAATCGTATTCGGACGACCTCTCTTTTTGTCTCGGCGATCGGCGCCTGGTTTTCTGGCTTCATACTTTTAGGTCAGACTGGCGCAGCGCAGACGGGTACGGGCGACCCCTATCTTCTTCCTGCATATGCCGCCACGTTCTTAGGTGCTGCGACGATAAAGCCTGGCCGCTTTAATCCTGTTGGAACCTTTGTCGCGGTGCTGCTTTTGGCTGTGGGTACGACCGGTCTTCAGTTATTTGGATTGACGGACTGGGTCACCAACGTATT
>JABEUP010000058.1 GCA_013044365.1 Acidimicrobiaceae bacterium | reverse complement strand
TCTCAATAGAGATGTCTGCACTTCTTGCTTGGGAAAAAGCGGAAGAGATCAACCAGGAGAAACTTAGGAACCTCCGAAGAAACGAAAGGTGGTGGACGGACCATATATCTACCCGGTAAATCTGGCTTGAAAATACGCTGGCCTTCTGTTCTCAGCTTACCGCTTGCAGCAGACAATTGAAAGTGCCAATTGGCGTCGACCAAGGCCAGAGGAACGTTATCTTAAGTAGCCTCCTTTACGTTTCATTGAAATGCTTTCATTGATGTTGTAGCCTGGAAAATGAAGTGCCAGCTCCAGTGCAGTACAAATGTGGGATGGGGGAAAAATTCAACGTAAATTGCGTGATTTTGTTACCTGTTTGCTTCAAACCCGTAGACAGACACGGGTATCAGTCGAAAAAATGGTCCCTAAAAACACTGTGGCAGTGAAACAGTAGCCACAGATAAGATCCCGGCCTTTAGTTCGTCGACAAATGCCGCAGGAACCAAAGGTGCGAATCCAAGGTTGAAATGCCAAGAGATACCAGTTTCGCTTATTAATAATTTTATTTTGGGGGGAAAATGAAAGTTGCTAAGAGTGGGTCGCTGGCGATAATAAGCGGCCTGTCAGTTATGTCACTATTATTTACCGCGTGCGGATCTTCGAACACTTCATCCGCTGCGGCAACTGCATCTACGACAGCATCGAAATCAAGCGTCACAAGCACGACGGATGTGTCACAAACCCTAGTTTCTCAAGCAAAATCTGAAATAGGAAAGTATCTGGGGATCCCCACATTTACTCCGCCGGGACCTTCTATCGATGCATCCAAACTTAAGGGCAAAACCGTCATGGTAGTAGATGACAACATGGTCGCAGATGCTCTTGTGCAAATCACCAAAGGTATTCAAGCAGCTGGCCAGCTCTTGGGAATCAGCGTTGAAACCTATAATGGCCAAAACATCATCAGTTCAATTGAGCAAGGAGTCCAGCAGGGGATCAATCAGAAAGTAGATGTCATAATGCTGGTGGGAATTGCCACATCTCTTGTGCCCTCCTCTGTGGCAGCCGCTAATACGGCAAAAATACCGGTCATTAGCGTGCTTCCCTCTCAACCAGATCTCACGGCTCCAGGTCAAGGATATGGAACTGGAATTTTCGGAGGTTCTGGACCTTCCTATATTGAACTTGGCCGGTTGATGGCGGACACTGCAATCATACAGTCCAACGGGGGACCAATCAATGCAGGGGTGATCGACTTCAATAATCCCGGTGAGCTTGCAGTAGTCAGCGGCATAAAGTCGGTGTTCAGCGGTTGCTCAAACTGCAAGATTTTGACCACCCAGGACATCGAGCCTCAGAATTGGGCCACGAAGATTACTGGCGCCACCTCTTCTATGATCCTTGCAAACCCGAACCTGAATTACATATTTCCAACCGCTGACACCATGGCAATTTTTGCGGTTCCCGGCGTAAGCCAGTCAGGAGCTACCGGCAAGGTGTCTGTTATCACAGAGGACGGCGACTCTCCAGTATTGAGTTTGATTCAAAAAGGTACGGTTGTTACGGCTAATCCTGGATACTCAACGCCCTGGATTGGGTGGGAAGCGATGGACCAGGCATTGCGAGCGATGAGTGGCATGAAGCCAGGAAATCCAGTTGTGCCAATTCGATACTTTGACAAATCAAATTTGAATGGGGTTGACGTAACATCATCATCGACCCTCTATGGGGATGCATATTTGGCTGGATATAAGAACTTATGGGGCCTAAGTTAGCGGGATAGGAATTTAAGGTGATGTGGCACCTTCGCTATATTTCCGGCAGACAGTTCTGCTGACTAAATTTGGATCGACACTTGGTGGGTGGAATTGGACAAACGTGAAGGTATTAGTTACGCGCTTCATTCCATTGACGATGGAATGAAGGTTGCAGTCGGCGGTTTTGGCGGTGCTGGTTTTCCCGAAAGCTTGGTAAGTGCACTTGAGAAGACAGGGAAAAAAGACCTTGTCATAGTATCCAATAATGCTGCACGGTTTGAAGGGCTCATAACCTCCGGAGCCGTCTCCAAGATAATCTGCTCCTTCCCATTCGGTGGAGCATCGTCGACGTTGCGCGCAGCAATTGTTGACGCTGGCGTTGAACTGCAATTACTGCCACAGGGTACATTTGCGGAGTGTTTGCGCTCGGCTGGTTCGGGACTTGGGGGAGTTCTAACCCGAGTCGGAATTGGTACAGCGTTTGCGGAAGGCCGCCAAATAATCAACGTGAATGGCACTGATTTCCTCCTTGAGCCTCCTTTAGCCGTCGATGTTGCACTTATTCATGCCGAGCAAGCAGATCGCTGGGGCAATCTCTCCATGAGGGGGACTGCGCGCAACTTCAATGTCGCAATGGCTATGGCAGCTGCCAAGACGATCGCCGAGGCAAACGAGGTATTGGAAATCGGACAGATTTCCCCTGATCGTTGCGATGTTCCAGGAATCTTTGTAGATTCCGTTGTTGGACCCAGAAGTACCCTAGAGTCAGAGGACCTTTAACTTGGCGTGGGCACGTGACGAGATAGCAGGCCGCATAGCCGCTGATATACCTGATGGGTGGGTTGTAAATATCGGAGTGGGTATCCCCACACTGGTCCCAGAGTTCATTCCAAGTGAACGGGAAGTGTTGTTTCAAAGCGAAAATGGGATCTTAGGAATGGTAGCGCTTGGCCCAGACGGGTCTCCCGATCCAGAGATGATCGATGCCGGGAAACGTCCGATTGCAATTCGTCCCGGAGGCTCCTTCTTTGAGTCATCCTTATCGTTTTCTATGATCCGTGGCGGACATATTGATCTTGGCATTGTCGGCGCGCTTCAGATCTCGCGGGCCGGCGACATTGCCAACTGGCGAACTGATGAAAAGATGATTGGCGGCATAGGCGGTGCGGCAGATGTCTGCTCCGGAGTTAGAAACCTATGGGTCGCTATGTTGCACACCACCGATACCGGAGAATCCAAGCTGATGATGGAATGTGGGTATCCCCTGACTGCGATAGGGGTTGTTGACCGCGTATATTCCGACCTAGCCATTCTCGAACGTGACGGTGTCACCTGGCATGTCATTGCCACTGCACCGGATGTTGACCTCGCCGAAGTTCGTAGAGCTACCGGATTTCCTATCGAATCTGGAGACGAACAATGACTCCAAACGAACCGGCTTCACTGTTTCTTAGCGACCAGATACGCGGGATCGATATGCATGTGCACGCGCGTACAAAACCGGTTCCGGGTATCAGATCCAGTTCTTCGCCGTCGTTTGACGAATTCATAGAGAGTTACCGCCGTTTGCGTCTCTGTGCAGTGATATTTGACGTGGACAATCAATCTGTTTCAGGTATACCCATGCATAATGACGCGGTAGCTGAAGTTGTTGCCAAGGCTCCGGACATGCTCATCGGTTTCTGTTCCGTCGACCCGTGGGGTGGTAAGGCCAGTGCAAAGGAGATTGTGCGATGCGCAGATGATCTCGGAATGAGAGGAGTGAAGTTTCAACCAATTACACAGGCTTTCTTCCCGAATGACCAGCGCTTTTACCCTCTTTACGAAATTGCTGATTCACTTGGAATGGTCGTTACTTTTCACACGGGGACAACAGCCATAGGACAAGGAACACCTGGTGGCACAGGGTATAAGTTGAAATACGGTCAACCGATTCCATACCTTGATGACGTTGCCGCCGATTTCCCAAAGCTTAAGATCATTGCCGCACACCCATCATGGCCATGGCAGGAAGAGGCCCTTGCAATCGCACGTCACAAAGAAAACGTATACATCGACCTTTCGGGATGGGCTCCCAAGTATTTCCCGGAATCTCTGGTGCAATACGACAACACTCTGCTTAGTGATAAATGTTTGTTCGGGTTAGATTATCCCCTGATAGATGTGGAACGATGGCTGAAGGAGTTTGAGGTACCGGATATACGCGATGAATTGAGACCATGTTGGATAACGCACGACGGCTATTCGGGTTCATCAAATAAAGAC
>JABEUP010000057.1 GCA_013044365.1 Acidimicrobiaceae bacterium | reverse complement strand
GGCGGCCTTGATGCCAAGATCACTGCCAAGTTTGATCAGGTTGATTCTGACATACGCGATATAAAAGACAATTAGGAATCTGAATTATCGTTGCTTAAAGGCGACTTGTGATACCCCGCTCAAAACCACCAAGGCCCACTCGATGTTCACTGACACCCTTAGAACTCCAGTAGCCCTACAGTCCCCGGGCAGCCATCAGCCTCTCAGAGGGGGAGACGCGTGTCGTAAAACAAGTGTAATCGGCACCCCTTGTCGAAAATTTAGTCGGCATAATTCGACCTGAGATATCTGTGCTATCTGAAAATGACCACTGATCATTCTTCACGTGCTTGCTTGAGTTCCGAAACGCATATGGCCGATTCTCCGGACATATGTCCGATATTTATCCGCCTTCGACAAAATTCCGGGTCGGCTTCGCCGGAATCGTTCTGTGGATTGGGAATCAGTTCTTACTCTCGTTTTCAAAAAAGATCAGGTCTCAGATTTCCGGATGCAGGCCTAGCGCCAAGATCAGCGATTCGCAGGCTCTAGTCTATAGATCGGAGAAAACCACCAGTTATAAGCGGTGACCCAGGGAGCGATTTAGGTGTCATCTCATAAAGCCAAAGTAACCGTACCGCCTTCAGCCCTTAGCTGGCGCTTCTCACGAAGTTCTGGCCCTGGAGGCCAGCACGTCAATACGTCCGACACCAAGGTAGAGCTGATCTGTGACATCACACAACTGTCTGCAGAAGCGATCGTTATCGAGCAGATCACTGCCCGTCTCGGGACTGAACTCAGAGTCGTCGTCTCCTCTCAGCGCTCCCAAAACCAGAATCGTAAAGTGGCCATTCAAAATCTCACCGACAAGTTGGAAAAGGCTGCAAAGATACCGCGGCGCCGTATGCCGACCAAGCCAACCTGGGGTTCGACTCAGAACCGTCTCGATGAAAAGCGAAAGGCCTCGATTCGAAAGGCCGAGCGACGGCAACAACAAGATGAATAGTAACGGCCTCAGCTACGTCAACCAGGAAATTTCCTCCTGAAAGAGAGTTTTATAGCTTCATAATGCCGGAATGGAGTGCGGGGACATGCCTACTGACTCCGTTAATGCAAACCACAAAAATCTAACTCGCAATACCTGATATGGACCTGCACCTGGCCCGTCATTAACGGTCTCGACCAGTCGGTTTTCAACATCACCACTTAGAACCCGGCACCTATACTTTGGGCACCGGATCAAGTGGTACTTTGCAAAATACACGGTGGGTTTCACGAAGGGAAGGACCCCACCTGGATCGTGCGAAACTGGCGTGGCAGAAATGGGACATCAGCCAGATTGGACTTCTGTCAAGTACGACTGAAATCGCAGGCTTGACGCCCACCTCATTGTCGGTCAACCTCAGACATTCATGACCTATGGGAATAACGCAAACACCATGAGAAGATGGTCTAAAGAGTAGCCAGGAAGTGGTCCTAAACATATACAAACAACGGGCGAAAACGATAATGAAGTGGAATGGCTTCATCTACATACCTGGACCGCCAGATTGATCTCTACCTGTAAGGGCTCTTTAAACAGCTGCCAGCTATCCTCATCACAGGGCCGCGGGCAGTCGGTAAAACTACCACTGCGAAGCGCCTTGTAAGGTCTACTTGGCGAATTGACGTTCCGGCGGAAGCCGGGGCGTTTCGATTTGATCCGGATGCAGCCTTGGCAGTATCTCAAGAGCCGATCCTTCTCGACGAGTGGCAGGAAGTCCCCGAACTCATGGGTGCCGTTAGGCGTGCTGTCGATATTGACTCGAGCCCGGGTCGCTTTCTTATGACCGGCAGTCCAAGAGCTGCACGGGGCAAAAAAGCATGGTCCGGAATTGGCAGAGTTGCCAGTGTCACCATGTATGGCCTTACCGTCGGGGAATCCGTCGGGCGAGGAAACCAGGCCGGGTTCATAGAGAGACTTTCAAAGGGAAGTATTGACGTGTTCCCTATCAATGCAGATCCGCCTGATCTCGTCGGATACATACAACTTGCTATTCGTGGCGGCTTTCCAGAGGCGGTCATCAATCTCGGAGAAGGCGCGCGACAAGCGTGGTTGGAATCCTATGTCCACCAGCTCTGTTCCCAAGATGTCGCCACGCTTGATGGGCCAATAAGCGCCACTCGTTTAGACAGGTACTTTGAAGCACTCTGTATCAACTCTGCAGGGAGTGCAGAGGATAAGACCATTTACGATGCGGCAGGGGTCACCCGGTTGACTGCCAAGGTGTATGAGCAGCTTTTCGCGGAGCTATTTGTTTTTGAATCCATCCCTGCCTGGGCCAACAACAGACTCAGTCGTCTTACCCGCGGACCGAAGCGATATATTACTGACAGCTCACTGGTTGCTGCGGCTCTCCGTGTGGACCAACGGGCAATTCTACGAAGCAGTGATCTGATCGGGCGTCTCCTCGATACATTCGTCGTGTCCCAACTTCGGCCGGAGAGAGAATTCTCCAGATTAAGGCCCCGCTTTTACCACATCAGGGAGAAAGAAGGCCGGAGGGAAATCGACCTGGTCATAGAACTGACAGATGGCAACATACTCGGAATTGAGATCAAAGCATCTTCAGCGCTATCGGCGGATGACAGTCGGCACCTTTCCTGGCTTCGCGATACGATCGGACCAAGATTCATAGCTGGCGCAGTCATCCATACAGGTCCTCGCCCGTTTATATTAAGCGACAGGATCTTTGCGTTGCCAATCTGCTCGCTGTGGACCTGAAGGTGCCGCAAAGTATAATTGTGATGCTCTCGGCCCTGAAGGACCAAGCTTCTCCCCCCACTCTCATTCAGACGGCGTACACCTCCATATGCCCAAGCTACTGAGCACTGGCGAGGCCCAGCGCAACCTAAATCTACATCTGTTGTGATAGGAACTGGCTCACACCAGCCTGGTTTGCAGCACGAATCAAGTCGACGTCCAATGTGGCCAACTCCACCCCATTCCTCATGGCAAGCTCCAGGTAGCTGGCATCGTATGTCGAAATACTGTACCTTCGGGCGATAGAAAGGACATTTCCGAACACAAGTGATGACTCGATGGTCTCTTCTTTAATGTCCATGTCAGCGAGCAACCGGACAAACTCCGCGCTCCGTGCCTCAGACACCAATCCCTTAGTCTCGGCACGTACAATCACATTTGTAACTTCCAAACTCCAAACAGCAGGAACCATTACCCGTGAAAGCGGAACCTGTTCCAACACCGCTAATGAATACTCCAAATCCTTTTGACTTCCGTCACCAAAAAACCATCGCATTACCACCGAATTGTCCAGAACAAAACTCAAGATCTTCCTTCTTCAATAAGAGTCTTTATATCCACCACCACCGGCTTGGATGCGGCAATAAACTTCTTCATCTTCTCGACAGCCTGAACCCTGTTTCGAGTTTGAATCGAAACACTTGGCACAAGATCGGCGATAACCTCGCCTTTGTTTGTAATAGTAAAACTCCTTCCCGCTTTTACTTCTCTCAGCAGTGCTGAGAGCTTTGTTTTGGCCTCGTATGCACCTATTATCCGTACCATATCCTTCTCCTGACAACATACAAAGAGCTGCAAAACCCTATGGACTAGTTTACACGACCAGTTGGGTCCCACATTAGCACCTGTGCGTATTGTTTCACGACCTTCAGCCTGTCACCGGCTGTCCAAAACGCCCAGCTTTTAGGTAATTCCATGCTCGATCGTCACATTACAATCGCGCAAAGTAACCAGATAGAGAAAAGTGCCGAGTCTATCATTGGCGCAAAAGTCTCTTTCCTTGGCCTTTTTGGAATGGCAGTCCCCAAAGCACGTCTTATCGCACGCTGCTCCTGAAACTCTGATGTAGTTCACCTAGGACTTACCCCTCCTCCAGAATTGACATCAGTATCGGGAGCGAACGATCTGGTATTGGATTTTCTGGGTAATAATTCTGCAATATCTCGACAGCCTGATCAACCGAGAATACCTTGAGGTGTTTACAAAGCCACCCAATATCAGAGGCAACCCTACCTGGCCTGTTCGCTCGCATTTTCACGGCTAACAGTACCCGAGCAGACATGCGAACAGTTGTGGTTCCAGTTGAAGAAAACGATATTGACCTCTCGTCTTCCACTACAGGTGAAAGGAATATGGCTGCTTTATCATTGAGCCAATCCTCCAGCAGATCTTTCTTTTTAGCCGCCAGTAAAGCGATGCTGCTTATGGCAACTTTCGGATAATACTGAGCACCGAAATCAGCGAGACATTATTCAGAGAGTATCGACACTGAACCAACCGCCCGCTGGGGGCAGCGTCTACCGCGCTGGAGAACTGAGCGGGTGGGCTTCAGTACGGATGAATAAAACAAATATTGTCAACCCGTGAGATCATCCGGTCCATCTGGAATGTCGACGGCATGCTCTTGCAGTACTGCAAGCGGCACGATTTCCAGGACGCGCTCGTGGGTGGAAGCGAGTACCACGTAGGCCGCG
>JABEUP010000056.1 GCA_013044365.1 Acidimicrobiaceae bacterium | reverse complement strand
CGGCAGACTGCGCTTGAGGTGTAAGATTGATGGAGGTGGAACAAGACGAAATCCAAAAGCTAAGACAATAAACTGTCCACGGAAACGGGGCAGCTCCACATCGAGAAATTGTTCAAGGAATGCCGAAAGCTAAACGATAGTCGAGTGTTGATTGCGCATTCGATGTGGGTCGACGATTTGGATGGGCTAAGCGCTCGTAAATTCAGTCGATCATCCCTACAAACACATACTTACGAGTTAAAAAATGATGAGCTGGAACGGTTTGCAGCGAAAGCGCAAGAACTCATGCAGCGAGTAATTGGCTTCCAAGGTCAGAAATAAGAATGAACGTCGCTCTCGAAACGTCGCTGATATCGGCAGGCACCTCATTCGTGGTTTTGCTGCTCGGGCAAATTCTTTGGCCAATGATAAACGATCGGCGCACCAAGCAAGCTGAGGCCACATACCTCGCAATCCGGGTTGTCTGCGTCCTGGACAAGTTCGTTGAAGACTGCGCATCCGCCGCTATCGATGATGGTGAGAAGGATGAGAATGGCGAAAGCGTTGCACGTGTCACTGCACCAGAACCACCTGTTTATCCAACTGACGTTAATTGGAAGAGCATCAACAATACGTTGATGTACAAGTTGCTCTCGCTACCAGCATCCACCGAACGAGCTGCAAATTACGTGCAAGGTTCCTCAGAGAATGCCTTTCCACCGGACTTCAGCGAGTGGTTCGAGGCGCGCACTGAAAGCTATGCAAACTTGGGTCTGCAAGCGCATGAATTAAGCAAGGAATTGAGGAAGGAATACAAACTTCCACCAGTAGAATTTATTGCATGGGACCCGATCAGTCATATGGAAGTTGAACTTAGGAGAATATTGGAACATCGCGAATGGCGTGCCAAGGAATTTGACAGGCTCAGGCAGTCAGCTCCGCCACCCCCCGCTCCAACCTCATCAGCAAAGACTTGAGAGTCGTATTGGAAATCGGCTTGATGTCTCTTCATGGTACGACGTTACCCCTTTCTCAGTAGCGTAGGGCTTTAGAGTCTTCCGGCAGTAGTAACGCACTACCGGCTTTGGCTAGTGAGCCAGTAGATTGTGCGCCACCATATGTATTTACGAGATCGCTGATCGCCGCAAGATCTCTTTTGTGAGAGCGTGCAGCATCGCGGCGAGCGCCAGAAGTTTTGCATCTTCTGACTCGCTCGAATAGGGAGACACCAGACTGCCGTGCATCACTGAGTTGCGGATCTCCTCCCACGCCTTAAGCTGATCGCCCATCACTACGCCAGTCGCCTTCAAATCCCGAAGTACCCGGATAGTGGTCATCTCCGCGGTTCTGTTTACCGCATTAGTCGCTATCATCTTGAGCCACGGGTCACCAGTCCCCGCGTTGATATGGGTGACAAGTAATGTGATCGCGTCCGATTCGGCGGTGGTTGGTTTTACATCCTCCGGGATAAGCATTTTTGCTAGCCCCTCGACACTGCTGGCAAAGGTCAGAGCCCATACCCAGCGCGAACCGTGAGAGACTTGGATAAGCTCCTCGTACAGGCGCGTGATCTTATGTGCCTCGAAATTTCTCTGTCCATTCTTGTCTCGCGCTTGGGCAATGAGATTAAGCAGCTGCGCATAAGCCGTCCAGAATGCCTCCTCGTCGGCACTGAGATTCTTCGTCGACCATAGGGCCACCCAGGCGGCGTTGTAGATTATAGTTGGAGATTTCCTTATCGAGATGTGCGAGTGTCCGCCGCCCAGATTTCGGGCAACCAATCGAGGATAGACGAGTTGGCCCAGGAGAATGCGCAACGGCTCACCGAGCCAGTTCTCAGTATGGGTCGGTGGCAGGTCGGATGAATGATTCGCTGTTACCGACAGCGTGTCCCTCGAGGGTTCATAGACGAACTGTATCGTAGAACCCAACACTTCCATCACGTGCTCATAGCGAGGCTCTCCTTGCACCGGATGCTTGAGCAAGAACCGCTGAAGAGTACGCGCGATAGGATGACTTCGGGGCACCAGGAAGATTACTTCCGTCGTGGAGTCCCTCGATACAGTGTCGCTTTTGTCGTTAGGCCAAAGACCATCGACTTCTCCTTCGAACTTCCATGAAGGCTCTCCAATCTCGATCCTCGGAATCGTCCACCCAAACGACCACTCAAGACCGTCGCGGTCAATACCAACCAGCCGAAACCGCGCCGAGCCGTCGTATGGGTTTTCCTTCTGTCGACGAATTTCCTCGTGGGCGTACGACATGTCCGTCGGCGTGCCTCTCAACACGAAACTGAACTCGTTGGGCGACTTCATCCGCAACTCGCCAACGCCAATTACAATCGGTGGTGCGTGATCACGTCCGATGAGTTCGAGTCGCGGGAACGCAAGCTCCAACGGCAAGTCCAGGAGAAAACGCCATCTATCTAAGGAGGCCGTGTTACCTCCGCACGCCTACTGCAATCAACGCGAACATCCCGACAGCGGCTGTGGCAGCAAGCTGGGGGCTCCGCGGCTCAAGCCCGTGAGCGTAGCTCGTCAAATGATCGCAGTTCCATGTGAGCACGTCATAAGCCCTATTGATGAGCGATCGAGCACGATGAAGCACCAGGTGCGGCGGCAGACTACCCGGATAGCCGTCTACGGCTATTGGCTGCCCGGCAGCAAACGTGTCCCAGGGCTCCTCCGTGAGTCCTCCCGCCCGGGCCGAATTAGAAATGACCATGGGCTTGTCGCCATGGAATCGCTCGGAAACGATGCCGCGGTGACGCCAGAAACAAAGGATCGGCACCGACACAATGGTGCCGGGTAGCAGTGCAGACGGTGCGATTGGGATCAATGAGTGTGTCATGGTTGCCTCGGAGCCGATAATCGCGTATATGCACTATACGCATATATGTCACGGAAATGCAATGCCGATCCCGAAGCCAACGCTCACTTACGCAACGCTGGTCGGTCGTATTGTGGAGCACCACCGCAAACAACAAGGTATTCACCAAGAGGCAGTGGCTCAAACCGTCGGAATCTCCCAGTCGGCCTATTCTCGACTCGAAAAGGGACAAACCGCCATGAGCGTAACGCAGTTGCGTCTGATCGCGGAGGTGCTCAATACAACGCCCGAACGACTGCTACAACACACGGCGCAGTACGCGAATCAATTACGCGCACAGGGTGTCGATGTCACGGACGAGAAACCCAACTCTGCCGCTGGAGTGCTGATCGCGCTCGGTATCCTTGCTGCCCTGTTTGCTGCAGGGAATTCATGAAACGATTCCGTCCACTGTCGATGTCACTATTGATGTCTCGTGGCTAATATCAGCGCAAAAGTCCGCTTGAGACCTGTGCGGTTCGCCTTTCTGGTGCGACCAGACAGCGGGAAGCATATTCTTGAGATTCTTCGAGTCAACACGTGTCTATGGGGAGGGAAGTACAACCCAATCGTACCCGTAATGCGCCACATACCATCGTGGTGGGACCGTCATGGAGTGCGCTTTGAATCGGCGCAGAGCGTCGTCAACGGTTATCTGGATTTCTTTGAGCCAGACTTTCTCGTCGAGGCGGAAGCCGGGTTGGCTCAGAACCTCGGATTCCAACAGGAACGCGTCCTGTCTCTGTCGGACATATTGATGCGCGCAGGGGACCGTAATAGGAAGGGGAACGGCCTCGGTGTCATTGATCTCTACCGAGATCTTTACCTACACGAATATCAGTTTGCTCGCCGGCACGAACATAAAATTGTCAATGTCACGGCCGAGCGTGCTGCATTTCGTGGTTTTTGTACCTGCTTGTTTGGTGCGTTCCCAACTACGGAGGGACTAGAGTATTTCGGCAAGGGATTCGTCGACGCGTTCAGTCCCAAGCATGTATCGCTCGATGCTCGGTCGCTCATGCAGCTCTATCAGTCCGGACCTACATCCGCGCTGCACATAGGGCATTCCAAGATCGAGGTCGACTTTCATCACCATCATGATCCCGCGGTTTTTGTGCTCGATGCCCGAGCGCCAAGAGATCTGCTCGACTACTGGAATCTTCGCGCCGTCAGAGGCAATGTTCTTGCCGTCCCTATTCAATGGCTGCAAGAGCTCTCCGACTTCTGCAAGGACTTCATCGTCAAGAACCATCGGCCACTGCCGGGAAATCAGAACGGTGTGATGATCCGGGCGACCGTGATGTTCTCAAGGTCAATCCCCTCCGATCACATCGAGCGGCTATATTCCCAGCATCTCATGGTGAATGTGCCTGGCGCCAACGTCCGCCAAGACTGGTACCCGTCATTCTGGCGACCATCACCAGGCTTCACAGTACGAGAAATGCGTCCGACGCTGACCGCCGCGGAAGAATCCTTTGAAACGCCATTTGTTTCGGACAAAGCAGAGGCGCGATTCGACTGCTTATATCCGGCATTCGCGGAAAAATACGGTAATGAAAACAGATGGGCCAATGTCGTTTCGCTGCGTGATTGGTCGTATAAGGATCAAATTGCCACGGCATTTCCCTCGGATTACCGAAATCCGACGTTTCTTCGACTAGGCGTGGGTTCTGAGTACGTGCTGCCGACTACGGAGAGTG
>JABEUP010000280.1 GCA_013044365.1 Acidimicrobiaceae bacterium | reverse complement strand
TACCGGGCGATGGACTTCCCGAAAATGAACATCGCGGCACATGGATAGTGCGCAATGGCAGCCCAAAAAGAATAAGACGTCTAACGTGCGTCGGTCGTAAAGCGACGGGGGATAAAAGTGGGTAGCTCAACCAGTACTACGGAAAGAAGAGCCAGTACCGCCGGACCTATTGCCAGGGATACCATAATCCTCTGAACCAGGGCATATCCACCCCAGTTGCTAAAAACAATCGCTACCCAATAGACGCCGAGAACTATAGAAATTACCCCAGTTGTTCTTTTAACCTCTTCGCCGGATGAGCGGAGTGCCCTTGCGATCAAAAAGAGCGGACCGGCCATAAACATCGCGTAAAGCATGCCTCCAAGCCAGATTCCTGTATCAAAAACAAACCCGACAAAAAAACTTACCATAGTACTGAAAACAGCAACAGCCAGAACCAGCTGCTTGACATCTCTACGCATTCGCTCTTCCATTAGGACCTCCATAATGCTGAATAGGCCCCCACCTCTAACAGCTAGCGTCTTAGAATCTTCGCCTTCAAACCGACCGCTTCACCCTCAATAACCAACCGCACCGCTGCTTATCAAAATAACCATCCATTCTTAGAACCACCTAGGCAAATTGGGTTAAAACTCCGTGACTTTGCATTGAGCCCTCCCGAGACTGGACAAGGGAGGGCTCATAATTGTCGTTTAGTTGGGGATAAATTTTGTGGGAGAAGTTCTAGTCCATCGACATAGCCACAGTGGCCCCACCATCCACCAGGAGGTCGATGCCGGTGATGAAGGAAGCTTTGTCACTCAAGAGGAACAGCACCGCATTGGCAATATCCTCCGGCACCGCACCACGGCCAAGCACATTCTTTCGAGGCCGCCCCGGGGGCTCCTCGTCCATTCCGACTGGTGAGCCAACCTTGTTCGGGCTGACAGAGTTGACGCGGATATCGAACTTGCCCAGCTGAAGCGCGATGGATCTCGTCACGTGGATAACAGCTGATTTAGCAGCCGAGTAGGCGGTTGCATTTCCCCGAGCATGAAAACCTGACGTCGAGCCAATATTGACAATCGCCCCGCCTTCATTCTGAGCAACCATTTGACGGCCGCAATATTTGGTGCATAGGAAAAGGCTCTTCAGCGTGATATTTAGAACCCTGTCCCATTCCTCTTCGGCAAGATCCAGGATATTTACGCCGCGGTCAGTAACAGCAACGTTATTGACCAGCATATGAACTCCGCCAAAACTCTTCACAACTTCGTTAACCATACGCTGGACATCTTCGGACGATGAGACATCACACATGAATGGACGCGCAGTGCCGGAACCCGCCTTGGATGCCCTGTCAACCGCACGGGAAAGACGCTCCTGGTTATTGTCGACCAAGGCCACGTTTGCCCCTTCGGCCACCAATGCGCAGGCGATCTCCTCACCGACGTTCCTGCCAGCGCCGGTCACAACGGCAACTTTGTTTTCCAGTTTCATTACACCCTCCTCTTGCCGACAGTCTCAACTTGAGATCTGCCTCTAGGTAGTTGTCGCAAATCGCTCCAGAACCACGGACTGCCAAAAATTGAGACGATTCTCATTCCGCTTTGACTCCGTAGATTTCAAGTGCCCGCTCAGCAGACAGAAGACCTTCCTCAAGATCCAGTCTTACCGACTCTGGCGATCTGAGTTCAGGGGGTCCATATCCGGACCCGCCCATTCCGCGGACAAAAATCACGTCGCCTGCGTTTATAACCCTGTCCAAACCGCTGGGCTGCTGAGGCAGGAGCTCCTCTTCCCCCTCAAGTTCGTTATATAGGGGCACACCCTCGGAAAGCCTGCTCATAACGTCCGTACCCCGCTTGAGCACTATCCGGGAGGAAGTGCCGTCGTGTCCCCCAAAGACTCCGCGTGATTGGAGATCACGGCCGATATAGAAGGTGAGGTCGTTGGCGGATTCGACTCCATAGAGACAGCGCGACCAGTATCCGGCCCGTCCCCCCCGGTACTGACCGGCACCCTCCGAATCGGGAACCAGACCGCGGGAAAGATAGAGTACCGGATACCTGTACTCATACGATTCGATACTTGGAATATTGGTATTGGTTGATCCGGCGATGTTCGATACGTCGATCCCGTCGGTTTCGGCACGACCGCCGCCGCCATGAAGATTCTGATCGCCTCTCAGGCTGTACCAACGGCCAAACTGGTCGAATCCCGTCCACTGGACATCGCAGAAGCCCCAGCCCCACTCAGCCATTGAATAAGATTTGCGGGACGATTTCACCAGGGCTTGGGTCAAAAGTGCAAGGGTGATCCCCTGCACGCGCCAGCCGGTAATCGTGGAAGCTCCGGAGCAGGGAGCCGGCGGATTGCAGTTGATGATGGTGCCGGAGGGGATCGAAACATCAACTAAGCGCCAGGTGCCGGCATTTACGGAAAGATCCGGAAAGAGCTGGCAGGCCAGAATGTTGTGCAGGTTTGCCACCGCACACGGCAATGCGCAGTTGATAAAAGTCTTCGCCTCGGGATCAGTACCGGCAAAATCAAAATGGAGGCCGTCGTCGTCTATGGTCAGCTTGCACTCAACCTTGTAGAGCTTGTCGTAATCCAAATACTCGACTTCGTGGTACTCGCCTTTTTCTAAAAGTGCGATCCGCTCTCTGGCCTGGGATTCGCCAAGTTCGATCGAAGAATCCACAGTTTGGCGGAAAGCATCCACCCCATATCTCTTCACCAATTCGATAATCTTTTGCGAAGCAGCGAAGTTGGCAGATATCTGGGCTTTCAGGTCCAACGACTGATACCGGGGCATGCGGACGTTGTCCAGGAAGAGATTGAAGATGTCATCGCGTATTTTTCCGTCTTCAACAATACGTGTGGGTTTGAATATGATGCCCTCCTGGTGCCAGTCGGTGGCAAGCGGCGCCCTGCCCGGGGTCATTGCGCCCACGTCGACGTGGTGGGTCGCGTTTCCGACCCATGCGATCAACTCACCTTCGTAGTGGACCGGCGCCATCACTGCAAGATCGAGGATGTGAAG
>JABEUP010000055.1 GCA_013044365.1 Acidimicrobiaceae bacterium | reverse complement strand
TAATTATTTGCCTTTGTGGATCATGGGGATCAAGATTTCGGGCTGACATTTCGAGATTCAATCTGTGGACGAGAGAGGAACTTAAATGGGTAAGAAAGCTTGGATTGAACCCCAAGTTGGAAATGGGGAAGTTTAACCCCGGTCAGAAGATTAACGCTATATTTATCGGCGCTTCAATTGTTGTGATGTTTTGTACCGGTTTGGTTCTCAGGTGGTTCAACTTCTTCCCACTGAGTTGGCGTACCGGTGCTACGTTTGTTCATGACGTGTTTGCCGGTGCGATAATTGTGATGGTAACTGGCCATATTTTGTTTGCGCTAGTCCATCGAGATTCGTTGAAGTCGATCTTTACGGGACGTATTTCGCAACGCTGGGCGACTAGACATGCTCCCCGGTGGCTGTCAGAGGAAAGACCAGAACCAATTGAAAATTGACTGGTTCTGTAGGAGTTAAGGGTGGGATATTTACCTGCCTTGCCCCAAATTATTCTACATAATAAGCTATAGCTTCTCCAGGTTTTGAATGTTTTATAATCCGGCTTACTCTGACCCTGGACGTCTCTCCCTCGCAATTTTGATTCCTCTCCCACTAAAGCTATTTCGGTTGGAAAGTACCGGGTTATGCTGTGTCGACATGAAAGTAGAGCCTGCCAGCATTAGAAATTACAAGATCTACTCAATATCAGTAGGGTAGATTTTCCTCTTGTCTCGATGGGTGCAGTGGAGGAACAAGGCATTTATCTGGTAGTTCCATAGCGGTGGATCAGGGAACCATCCCCAACTTAGGATTAGCACTTTCGCCAAGTTGGGATACTCCAAAATTGACTTCTATAGTCTTTAAGAGGGCATAGTGATCAAGGTTTGATGAAAGTGTCAGCCCTTTTGCGAGTCCCGGCTCGATAACGAGTGTTAGAACGTGCCCGCCTCCGCCGGTTGGACTGATGCTCCCAGATGATGAAAGGCCGCGGGTGTCACCTCCGTTACCTTCGTCCCAGGTTATGTAAAGCGCGCCGTTGTTTTTCCAAGCGGCTGAAGACACAATTTGATTCACCATTTTATCCAACCACCTTCCGGCTGTAGTTGGTGAGCAGTTGTGTCCGTCATTGCAAAGATTTGGCGTTATCCAACTGAAGCTGGACAGATTTGCCGACGGGTTACTCAGTTGTGATGTGAGTTGATTCAGGGGCCTGATGTTCCTACAAAGCGATGATGTGGCTCGGACGTTGTCGAAATAAATAAATGGGTCATGTTTGCCGGCATACAACCCCCCGGGAGCGTACGGAGATAGGTAACAGTCCTTTGGAATAGATTCCATATAGGCTGACCAGGAGATACCTGCATGACTAAGTTCTGTTGGTAGATTGCTGGAATTTACAAAACAGGCGGTACAGTCGGAGGAAATTCCATAGGTTGAACCGCCAATTAGTGAAAGATAATTCGGCAGAGAAGGGTGGGTAGTCGCATAGTAATTACTTGCATATGCCCATTGGTGTGCCAGTGTGCTCAGTTCTGGAGTAGCCATCGCCGCCCTGTAACCAAGGTTTTCCATGACGATCAGGAACACGTGTGGATGCTTTGGAGTAGTCAGAGCGGCGGTAGTTGATGTTGCGGGCTGAGTGATATTTTGCGGTGTCGTTGTGGGGGGCGTTCCGGTTGATGAAGTAGTTGCCGAAATAGATGACGTAGGGTTTCCACAGCTTGCCAAAAGGAGAATTGTGGCCAGGCACAAAATATAACATTGGAATTTTCTCATCATGTCCACCAGGTGAGGTTCAGTTACCGCATTGATTCGAACATATTAGGGCCATTTACTGCTGTAGGGTGTTCAGCAAGAGGATCTAACGGACAGAAAGCCAAGCCAGCCATTTCAGGTTGCTGGTCAGAGATAATGATCAATGCCTTGGCGGCGGCTAGCCTCATTGCAGCGGATTGACGAACTTCGGTATCGGCTAGGCCAACTACAATATCGAATGATCGGAAGCCGCTTTCTGTTCCAAACACCAATAATGTCCTTAATTCTTTTTCAGCAGAGTGGAGTTAATGATGACGCCTATTCTTCAGAGTTTCAGCCAAGGCCGTTGGCAATTAACTGATGGTGAAACAATGCCATTGGTGGATGCTTCCACTGGTGAAGAGGTTGCCAGAATCCCGCGTGTGGGACCGGATGTTGCCGCTATGTTGCAGTTTGCCAGAAAGATTGGCGGACCAGAGCTGCGAAAGCTGTCCTTTACTCAACGGGCTGTGATTCTGAAGAACTTGGCGAAGTACCTATCTGGGCATCTTGATGAATTTGCTGCTATTTCAGTTCGCACTGGCGCCACTCGACGGGACACCGCTGTGGATGTTGATGGTGGTATCGGTACTGTTGCTGTCTTTGCGAGCAAGGCCACCCGCGAACTTCCGGATTCGACCATACTCCAGGATGGAGATATTGAGCTCCTTGGCAAAGGTGGAACTTTTGGTGGAAAACACATTTATAGTTCAAAACCTGGAGCTGCCGTCCAAATCAATGCATTTAATTTTCCGGTATGGGGTATGTTGGAAAAGTTTGCCCCAGCATTCCTTGCGGGGATGCCCTCTGTTGTCAAACCGGCAAGCCAGACGGCTTATCTAACTGAGGCTGTGGTACGAAAGATAGTGGATTCTGGTTTGCTGCCCGAAGGCACAATCTCGCTACTATGCGCCGGCCCCGAGGGGTTGATTGAAAACCTCACCGGTCAGGACACCATTTCTTTTACCGGATCGGCGGGTACTGCGCAGGCATTGCGCAGCCATGAGGTCGTGACGGGCCGCTCTGTTGCTTTCAATGCAGAAGCAGATTCTCTGAACTGTTCGATCCTTGGTACCGATATTGTTCCGGAGGATGATGAGTTCGATATTTACGTTGACCAAATAGTTAATGAGATGGTTATCAAGGCAGGTCAGAAGTGTACAGCTATCCGAAGGGCGTTTGTTCCGGTTTCCATCATCGATGACGTGGCCGAGGCAATCTCGGCCCGTTTGGCCGAGATAATTATCGGTAACCCCTCCGATGCAGGTGTGCAGATGGGCCCTCTAGCGAGTCTGGGCCAGCGCAGTGAAGTTCGCGCCAATATCCAACAGCTCCTCGGTGCCAGCCGTGTGGTTTTTGGTAACCCAGAAACAGTGAAGATAGTTGGGGCAGATGCTCAAAAGGGCGCATTCATGTCGCCCATTGTTCTCAGATCTGATGATGTTTTCGCATCTCAAATCCATTCAGTTGAAGCTTTTGGGCCAGTTTGCACCCTTTTGCCTTATCAAACCTTCGGAGAAGTAATTGATGCAGCTGTTTTGGGTGGGGGAAGTCTGGTCGGTTCGATTGTCACCACGGATCCTGCTATTGCAAAAGTGCTTGTAAACAGTCTTGCCCCATGGCACGGACGGTTACTGGTTGTTGACAGCTCAAATGTGGGTGAGTCCACCGGCCATGGGATTGCCATGCCACAGATGCTTCATGGAGGACCAGGTAGGGCTGGCGGTGGTGAGGAACTAGGCGGGTTGAGATCACTTAGCCGTTACATGCAGCGGACCGCAATTCAGGGGCATCCAGATTTCCTCAAAACTGTTTGATCAAAATATTCGGTGAAACGATCAGGTTGGATAGCAAAATATTAGATATCTGCCCTCTTGACTGAAACGGGTCTGCAAGTCCACGAATTTAACCGTGGGGAGGAAGTAAATAGTATTCTATTTTTATGTGTCCGGTAGAGGTCTATTCCCAGGAATATATCGATCAGTGCCGATTCAAAATTAAAGAGGCAATT
>JABEUP010000054.1 GCA_013044365.1 Acidimicrobiaceae bacterium | reverse complement strand
GGGCAAACCATCACCGCCATTTCATGTCCTTCTGCAACACTGGTTCTTCCCAATATCGTAGGCATGGTGACACCCACTGCGGTCGGCGAGCTCTCAGGGCTAGGAGTAGCGGTGGTAGTTCAGAATGTCCAAACCACTTCAGTCCCACCAGGCCACATAGTCTCAACTTCGCCGGAAAGTGGCACATCCATCCGTGCGCGTCAGCAGGTGGTGGTTGACAATTCGGTAGCGTTTTGAGTTCCCTTTGTAACGAGTAGGACAATAATTAAGGCCCTTGCTTGGGCATTGATGTACGGCATGCGGCACAAAGTGACGCAGCGTCGATTTCTGCTACCCGAGACGATCCGACATTTCTACAAAAGGGCCTGTCCGCGAATTCTCCACATGCTGGTCCGAGCGTCTTTTATGGCATCGACGAAAAAATATCATGGTGAGGATCGGCACTCATTGGTCTCGATCCAACAAGAAGAGGAATTTTACCAAGCACTCAATTGCGGCCTTTCAAATGGTTAGGTTTTAAATGCCTACAATGTGTTTAGTTGACTCGCGAGGAAAATGATCATGTTGCGTCATGCAAGCATCGCCGCCCTCTCAGGGATTGCTCTGTTTGGGCTGACGGCCTGCGGTGCCGGTCAGGCGCAAAGGTCGGATCGATCTGGTGTTCTCTCATCGGGTTCGATCCAGGCACTTGGAACTTCACCGACACAGCACTCCGGATCAGCCGTGTCCGCGTCAACAGGTGGTGCAGTGGAAGTACAGGGCTTTGATGGCTCTAACGTGTGGCAGCTCAAGAAATCAAGCATCGATATGTCCTCCGATGGAGGTACCAACTGGACATCTGTCCCTCTGCCTGCTGTAACTTCAATATCAGACATTGCAATTACGCCAAGCGGCGAGGTCTGGCTCACAGCCTCAAACGGAACAGCTACCGGCTTAGATCTTTGGGGCAAAAAGAATGCTCGATCATCTTGGACCAAAGTGGCGCTTAGTCCTTCCTGGCCTAGTCTTGAAGCTACGCAGCCACCGCCACGTGGGGTGATCTCCGTAGGCACTGCTCCCATCTCCGTGCTCCTTGAGCGTGGCGGCGCCGATGTCGGCGTCAGCTCTAACCTTTTTGTACAGTCTGGATCGACGTTCGTACAACGTCCTTTACCTTCGAGGTCCGTTGTTTTCGGGTCAGGCACAGTCATCTTTATTAACAGCCACGATGCAGTGGCGCAGGACGATGGCGAGGATAGGAAAATCTACTACAGCTCTGACGGTGGTCAGACCTGGTCAGGATCGGATATCAACAACCAGCGTTTTCAAGAAACTGAAATTGGAACGCCAGTGGCAGATGGCCAAAATATCTACCTTCTATTGGCTCTGACCAAGGCGCAAGCCACTCCATCATCGCTGGGTTCATCGATAATGGCTTTGTACGTGAGTACAGATGGAGGTGCGACGTATCATTCTGTTGATTCGTCGATCGGAGTTGCCTCTGGTCCGAGTGCCCTTCCGGTAATCGCTGCATCAGGTAACAACATCTGGCTGGCTCCTTTCAACCAGAACCTGCTGTATGAGTCAACCGATGGCGGAAACACCTGGACGAGGGTTGTCCCGACCGGCTTTTTCGCCAATCCAGGCAGTATGACTCTTCTCGATTCAATTAATGCACTGTCTCTGGGAGCAACAACCTCATGTACCGCATTCAAACAGAACTGTGTAAATCGTCCCTACCTGCTGAGAACGACTGACGGAGGACGCACGTGGAAGGCGATAGAAGGTATCAATTGAGCAGGATTGAAATCACCGGTTCTGACAGATTTGGAACTTGCCAAAACATAACTATCTACCGCGATCTGAGCATTCGCGCGGCGCGTTGCTCCTAAGTGTGATGAGGCATCACCTTTTCGAACTCCCAATCGAAGTAACCAGCGAGGTTGCGGACTGCCAACCCCAGGGTTGGTGCAAGATTTCAACTACGATGGCAGCGAGCTAGTCGGCGCTGCAAGTCTGGGCCAATATATGCCAAAGATCTCAAATCGTTTTAGATGTCAATCCTTTTTACGAGCATGAACGATAAAGCGACAATTGCAGCAGTGGCACCCATGGTGGCACCGGCATAAATCCACTGCAGCTCCCAGAAGCGCAATGGCGGCTGATAGCTGATGAGTGTGTATAGGTTGTGCGATTCTAGGCAGCTCGTATACGTACTCGGATTGAACGTTGTAGGAGAAAAGATTCCCGCAGTAGCACCCGGTTGATTCGATTGGACTCCGCGAAACTTACTCATTGCTTGTCGATTGCAGGTGCTCAGAACCTGGTTGGTGTACGTGCTCGATAACCTCGTTCCATTTTTGGTTACCGACGTTTCACCTACAACAAGGGACCCTTGTGGCAACGACAGAGGGCTCCCTGCGCCGGACATAATTGTCTTTGGGCTAAGCAATGTTTGATAGGTGGTTGTGATTCCTAGCGCAACCGCTCCAAACAAAACTGCAGTGGTCAAAAGAGCGGCGACCGGTTTCTTCCACAGGAGCGAGGACAATACCGCTACTGCAACCAACAACAGCGCAATGGCCGGGGCTAATACGCCCGTGAAAATGAACCACTGCCAAGGCTCAGAAGTGTAGCTGTGGGGGAAAATCCACCGCCTTACAACCAGTACCTCAGCTACGACAACAACCAATGTGGCAAAAAGTCCCGAAGCTGTCCTCACCCCCAACCACTGTTTTCGTGTTACGGCTTGAGTCCATGAGAAGCGAACGCTCCTGGACTCAAGCTCTCTGGCGAGACTTGGAGCGACAAAGACAAGCGCCCAGATCGCCGGTAATGCATATATCAGCAAATCCGTCACTGGACCTATGAATGGTGGGGGCGCCCTGAAGACGGTGGCACAGCTTGCCCCGGTGCACTGGGTGAGTGGCGCAATTCCCAAAAACCCTTCTGTTGCTCGGATATCTCTGAATTCATATCCGACAAAGGCAAACCAGATGATTTCGATAGCAACAAGGCCAATGACAGAGACCACAAGCCGACGATGCCGGGTGGTATAGGACCAAAGGAGTTCCAGGAACGATGGCGGTGATTTAGGAATTTCGGTTGCTGTCATGGGTCACTTCTCCGATCGCGCCTGCCCCGGAAATACCGGTGAGCCACTCATCCGTGCAATCACGATCTCCTCAAGTCCTGCTGGTTTTGCACCGGCGAGAGTGGCTAGCTCATGGTTTGTGGTGCTGAGCAGGATTTGGCTGTCTAGCTCGATCATATAGTCGGTCTCTAAATGGCACATTTGACGTATCAGCTCCAGGTTTTTGTCTGAATTGGTAATCCAGTAGTGGGTTCCCAATATCTCGTCGGTTGGCTTTGACAAGACTAGAGAACCCCCCGAAAGCAAGACCAGATAATCACACGAGCGCTCAAGGTCACTTACAAGGTGCGAAGAGAGCAGAATTGTCGTCGATTTGTCATACGCATGAGAGAGGAGAGTGCCCAGTAGCGTTCTTCGGCTTATCGGGTCGAGCGAGGCGAGCGGCTCATCCAAAAGCATCACCTCTGGTTCCTTCGCCAGTGCCAAAAGAACCGCGACGACATGTCTCTGACCGCCGGAAAGTTGCTTGATAGGTCGTCCGGATGGAATTTTGAGCTGGTCGCATCTTGCCAACAAGAGGTCATCGTTCCAGAGCACATTTAGGTCTTTGCCCATCTTTGAGTACCCGCCAGGGGTCATCCCACCTTGCAGGGATGCATCCTGGTCGACGAATCCTATCCGCGACAGCCAGTTCCAATCTTGGGATGGTGCCGATCCGCTAACCTCCGTCGCTCCGGAGTCAGGCCTAACCAGGCCCGCGAGAATGTGCAGCAGCGTCGATTTGCCAGCGCCGTTCTCTCCGACCAACGCTGCAACGGCCCCCTTTTGAATCTCAAATGTCACAGAGTCCAATGCTTTGTTTTGTCTATAGGTCTTTGTAACCGCTTCAGCCCTTATTGCTGTCACCAGCCCCCTCCATGAGTTTCATCTCCCGAATAATGTTGCCTGTCAGGTGTTGCAACGGTTCCCACTCGAGCCCATCGTGCCTTGCCTGGGCAATGAGTGCCTCGAACCTCGCTTGGTAGATTTCGAGCAGCTGTGGGTTTGCGCCCGTTGGAAGCGAGATAACCACCGTTCCCACCCCCTGAATCGGCTGAGCTATACCTGCGTATTCGAGTTCACGGTAAGCCTTCATCACTGTATTTGCGTTTACTGCGGTTATCTTGACAACTTCGCTTACAGAGGGAAGGTGGTCTCCGACTTTGAGGCGTCCGGTATGTAGGGAGTCTTTTACCTGCTCAACTATCTGAAGGAAGGGAGGAACTCCCGTGGTCCGGTCTATTGAGTAGTTAAGCTTCTCCTTAGCCATACCCCTACTATAGTAGAGGTCTAGGCACAATATGCTCATCACCGAGATTTATAGACCGTGGATGCCTTGAGTCGGTATCTCAGCTACAAGACTTGATACAGCTGAGGTTCTCAAAACCAGGACCTGATTTTATCGACAGCGTGGGTGATTTTTTGGGACGACTTCGCGCTGCATTCCAACTCTTTATCGGCTGCATTGTTGCTGCTAGCTCGTGTTATCGAAACATCAATGTGTCACTTGATTACCAAATGATTCGATCCCACGTTACCGGGTCCGAAAAACACCCAATAAATCGACGCCTCTCCCAAAGGGGCGCTGGCAGGAATGGCCATCTTCATTTGGTAACGCACTGTACCATATGGCGCTATTGAATGAACTGCGCTGCAGTTTAGGTGATAGAGAAGTTTGGTTTTGAAACTTGAATATTCCATGTATATGGGACATGGTGACAGCTCAGCTGGATTGCTTTGTGGATTTGATATATCGACCTCGTAAGTCAGAGTGGTTCCAGCCTTTACCGTTGCAGGAAGTTTTAGGGTAGGAACCAAGTTTGTGGTTGGCGGGTTCGGATATTGTGGTCCTGGCTTTACAGAGTAAAACGGAGTGGTGGCCATGCCACAATAACTGTCAAGGTTGAGACCATGAACCACCAGTTCTCCACCCATTGGGTAATAAATGTCCAAGGTATTGTATATCGTGGGATTTTGGCCTGGTATTGCGCAGGCTGCTGACACGCCAACAAAAAGAAATACCGGCTTACCTGGTGTTGTGTCAGCTTCTTGTCCAAAGAAGATCATCGGCCTATTGGCAGCTGTTATATCGGGCACACCAGTCCCTTTCGCGATAACCTTCGGGGTTCCCGACAAGAGACAGGTGGCAGAACCAATATTGCGCAATTCCAGTATGATTCCATGATCACCGGTAAGTTGTGAAGGCCCCCAATTCACAAGCGCTAGGTCTGCCGCTTTGCATGGAGGCGCACTCGTTTGGGGTTTCGCAGCTGGAATTGGGGAAGGTATTGGAGGCACCGGGGAAGGACTGTCGATCCACGGTACTAGCCCCGCTACCTGCGCCGTGCCAACGTTGGGATTCGACTTTTCCCGAGCGATGGCCGTTCCGCAGCTTGCCAAGATTATAGTCAGCACAAGAAGTGCTATCGCGAAGCTGGATCTGCGCATCATGTGCCATTCACTTAGTGATTCAGGGCTCTGCTTCTTAAGATATCTTGGCCGTTCTCTTCTGCCCCTAAACCATTTGCGTTTTAGGCGGCGCCAACGGTCTAAGTTTATCGATTCTTTCTTCTGAGCTTGATAATCGACGTCCCTAGTTGTAACGGTTGTCTTGAAAAGTGTGTTAACCGATAAGAACATCTCGTACTTTCACTCAAGGCTGAAGCTGGTAGGTCGCCGTCACTGTAGCTTTTACTAGCTGGGACCCAGATTGAATTGGCACCGAGGAAGGTATGCCTATTGAACTACTGAAACTCGAAGTATTCAGTGGTACCGACGATGGTGGAGTTGAGTCATTCAATGAGCATAGAGCTCCGAGATGCTTGTCGGCAGCTGTTGCCATAGCTTTGGCTTCGATGGCAGCTTGACTAACTGCTGTGGCTCTGGCCTGAGCGAATAACGCTGAGGTGTCCTTTACGGAAAATGCAATCTGGTTTATTCGGATCGAGTTTCCAGCTGCTTTGGCAGCAGAGTCAATAATTGTTCCGGTTGAACTTATGTTGTGCATACGCACGGTAACGGTGCTGGTGACTTGATAGCCGGTAATGGCAGGACTTGGTCCTCCATAAATTCCGTGAAGAGAAAGGCCGGAGGTTTGGACATCGGTTTTTGAGATCCCCTGGGCCAGGAGAGTTTTGATCAAACTGCTAGTGTCGCTCGAGTTCTGGGAAAGTGCTGCAGCAGCTGTACTGGCTTGGGCTTGAACTCCAAGAATAACAGTCGCCAGGTCCGGGGTCCCCGAAGCGCTACCTTGACCATGGGAAGTCACTGTCGGAATCGACGAACATGTTGAGCTGGTGCTGGCTGCTGCAGAGGAACTACCGCATGCTGATAATGTCCCCCCGACAGCCAAGGACATCAGTATGATTCTGGTGTGCCGTCTAATCAATATCTTTCCTCCTGATTTTGCCATGTCTATTAACTAATTAGCCCATGTGAGCCATGCCCGGTTTTTGGTCGGCAAGCCAGTATCAGCTAACTGGCTTATATGCGCTCGGCAAAGCGACCTGCTCAGGGGGGTGTCTGCTCCCACAGAGGCAGCTTTATTTGACCCCCGATCTTAGCCGAAATGATTTACTTCGAGTACTCTGTAGTATAGACTAATAGTTGTGAACGAGTTGGAGGTTTTGATACCGATAGATAATTGTGGTGCGGAATCAGCAGCATCTACACTTTCGATGATCACTTCCATTAGAAAGCGGGCTCGAACTCTTCAGCAAAGGACTTGGCTACTACCTGCCGCGTTGGGAATCATAACCATTCTGGGCACCCCTCTGCTTAGCACCAGGCAGGTCATTACGAGCTGTTGGCTGATGACCGGAACTCCCAAACCCATCTCATGTGTAATTAACCACTCCGGCACGGGCATTACGGCAATCACACCACAAGGTGTTCCGATCCATGGCCCTGTCTCAATTTCTTTTGCTGGGAGATTCCCGGTTATCTGGCACATCGGTAATTCTCCCTGGTTCTGGGTGGTCGGTATAGTTGCCAGTGTCTCATTATCTGTCCTTTTCCAGCGCTCCAGTGGTCGTTTGCGGACTTTCACGATCACCTACCTCCTTGCTGGTCTAATCGGGGTATTTGTACTCTTGGCTTCGGATCAACTGGGTCTTCCCAGCCAGCTTTCCCACCTCTTGGCCGTGGCGCTGATTATCTGCATTGCCGGATTTGCAGCTCGCAGTCAAAGTCTCGCCTTGGTTGCCGCGCTGAGTTTCTTCGTAGGAATCGCTCTCTCGAGACGCTCTAGTGAGTTCCTCGCACGGCTCAATATCTGGATTCCCCCCCACTCAATTAGTTACCTGGCCGCAGGGCTGGTTCTCATTGGAGGTGCAGGACTTCTTTACTGTCGAAGAAGAATCCCATGTGTCGCAACCTGTTGTCCGGACGGGCCACAAGAAATCAGACACGGTATGCCAAATAGCTTCGATCAACATAAAGGTGATTGACCAATGTCAGATGAAACAACTCCGAAATCAGTAATCAGCCTGTCCGATGCAGTACATCAGCGAAGTCGCCTCGCCATCCTTGCGGTTCTTTATGAACTGTCAAGGGCTGACTTTCGC
>JABEUP010000053.1 GCA_013044365.1 Acidimicrobiaceae bacterium | reverse complement strand
TGCAATTTTCTACGGGTGTAATGTGCTCGTGGCTATCGCTTAGCTTTTGTGTCCGGACCAAAACAACCGTTTTTCTAACTTCGCGACGGGCCAACTGCGCCATGCACGAGTCAGAAAATATTCGTCCAATTCGACATTGGTGCTTCCGGTCTCTGTTGCAAAAAATTGATTGTGCGTTGGGTTGAACTGCCGGGTCTTTGAGCCTATGTCTTGCGATATCAAAGAAGTGTGGGCAATGGACCATATCCAGCCTTTTTTTAAAGGGAAAAAGGAGAGCCGACCCCCTAACCTGGCAGACAAGTCCCTAGGCTCTGTAATTTCTGTGATGGTAGTGTTGTAGATCCTGCAATTCATGCATCTCCAGCTGTCGACCTGTCGTGTTGAGAGTCCAGCAATTTGATCAATTCAGAACTGAGTTCAGCGAGAATGCCAGGGTTGGATATTGGCGCGCCATCGCTGTCGGTCAGATAGAAACTGTCCACAACGTCGTCACCCATGGTCAGTATTTTTGCGTGCGAGACCGATAGCGACATTTGCGCAATAACCGCAGTTATATCGTGCAAGAGCCCAATTCGATTAGGTGCCCAAACTTCGACCACAGTCGCTCTGGAAGAGGCATCTGGAGCCACAACTACCCTCGGTGGTACTAGCTGAACTCCGGAGCGTCTTCGTGCTCTGGCGTAGTTCTTAGCCTTGTCCTGTAGCCTTTGTTGCAGATTGCCCGGCTCATCAAGGTTTTTCTGTAATTCCTTTTTAAATCTGTTCCAGTCGGTTGGCCTACCTTCTGGGGGTTGCAGAAGGAAGTTTTCGATCGCGGTGTTTCCCTTCGAGCCCACCCGAGCGGCTACAATATCGATTCCCACTAGGGCCAAGGTGCCTGTTACCAGAGAGAACAGGCCGGGTTTATCCGGAGCAACCAGTTTTAGCATGTCTGCGTTTGCATCCATGGCCCACCCGGTTCCAGCTTGCGAAATTAAATAGTCAAATTCGTCACCAGGAAAAGAGTCATCCTCCGGTTGCAGACCCTCCATAGTTCGGATTGTTTTACTCGCAAGTTCGGATACCAACTTGGCTTTCCATCCGCTCCAGGCGCTCGTTCCGGTGGCTCTAGAGTCTGCTTCAGTCAGTACTTCGAGAAGTTCGACCACTAGCGGTTCCTTTAGGAATTCTGCAACCTTGTTTATAGTTGTCGGATCTGAGATATCTCTTCTTGTCGCGGTATCGGCCAGTGTCAAATGATTTTGAACCAGGCGCACAATGATGTCGGCGTCTTTGTCGTTCATTCCAAGCCGGGAACAGATTTTCGGGATTATTTTCACCCCCGCCTCAGTATGGTCACCAGGAAGCCCTTTGCCAATGTCATGGAGCAGGGCGGCAACCAACAGTAGGTCCGGCCGTTTGACTCTCCTTCGCATCTGGGATGCATTTACTACGGTTTCAAGCAAGTGGCGATCTACCGTGAAAACGTGGTATGCGTTCCTCTGCGGCTTGCACCTGACGTGGTCCCACTCGGGAATTATTTTCTCGAAGAGCCGGAAATGATCCAGTGCTTCCGCAACTTGGATCATCGATGGCCCGACCGATAGAAAACTGATGAAACTTTGAAACTCGTCTTCCGTAAAGGTCTTAGGCGTTTCGAGATTGGCGTCTGCAAACTCCTCAAGTGACCTCTCTGATATGTGGAGGTTGTTTGAGCCCGCGACTACGGCAAGTTTTAATAACATCAGAAAGGTTGGTCTGGATCCATCGGCAATGGCCAGAGAGATTTCGTCTCCGCGTACCGATAGCTGGTTAGGAAGATTCAGTTTTGGCCTGGACGACTTTGTCGTAGAAGCCATTAACCTGCGCGATATCGTGTCGAAGGCGAAGGATATCGTTTTCCCAGCCTGGGCTATCACCTCCATTAGCTGGTCCGCATCACGGAAACCGAGAGCTTCGGCCACGCTGTCCTGGTCTTGCAGCGAGAGTCTATTAGAGGATCTGGGGTTCTTCAGGTGCAGCATAACTCTGGTGTCTTGAAGAGTATTCTGGGCAGAATAAATCCCCACCAGGCCTGTCCCCAGCAAGTCGCTGTCTTCAAGGTACTCGAGTGACTTGATAACGGCGAAGTCTCTCAATCCGCCGGCTGCATCTTTAATATCAGGCTCCAGCAGATATGCCAGTTCACCCGATTCTTTATGGCGCTGCTTGGCGTATCCGACCACTACGCCTAGCATTGATTTGCGTTTTTTCATCCATGTCTGACGCAGCGCCCGGTCCAATTCATTTACTAGACCTATATCGCCGACGATTAACCGCGGCCTGCATAAACCGTTCAGTACCCGAGGGTCGCTAATAGCCATATTGATCGCTTCTTTTGGCGTGCGCACGGAGTTATCGATTTTTAGGCCCAAATCCCAAAGCGGATACCAGATAGATTGAGCCAGGTTGTCTACAGATACCTTTGGTTGATGCAGCAAGACCACATCAAGATCGCTATTGGGGGTCATTTCGAAGTCAGCGTAACTTCCCAAAGCAAGTAGAGCGGTTCCAGCGGGAGCAGGAGACGGATATAGAGATTTCACGAGGACGTCGCACAACTCGGTGAGTTCTCTGGCGATACGACGCGGATCAACCACGTTTTGTTCAAGCAGAGCACTTCTATTTTGCTTAAACTGCTCGATCCTCGCCGTTAGGCCGCTGCTCATTGTTCCTCGTCTTTCTAGAACAATCCAATACTAGATGACGTGACGTCTCTGACTAATGAATCTGCCAGCTTCTTTTCAATCTGCCAGACGGGCCAGTCCAGCCCTAAGACTGTTGTGAGCAACACTTTCGTCGGCATGTTTAGTGTATTCGCGTACCAGACGTTTGAATACCGAATAGCTGATACTGTTGCTTCCCCTGACGCGTTCACATCTCGAACACGTCAGGATGGTATTTAGGGGATTTACGCTCACAACTGTGCATCCAGCTTCTTCCGCTTTGACGCCGAGAATAGAGCGGAACTGTGCTCAGCCCGCATCAGAATGCTTCTGTTTGACAGTCTGACGTAAAAGACAAATGGGGCAGTTATCGACCTAACCACCCCACTTGGAACTTTATTTCGGTTAGAGAGCGTCGGTGCCTCTTTCGTTGGTTCTAACCCGTATTAACTCTTCAATCGGCATCACCCAAATTTTTCCGTCGCCGATCTTGCCGGTTTGCGCGGAGGAAACGATTGTGTCGACAACCTGGTCTGTCATGGCATCATCAACCGCTATTTCGATGCGGACTTTTGGTACGAAGGCCACCTGATATTCAGCCCCGCGATATACCTCAGAGTGACCTGACTGGCGACCGTAACCTTGTGCTTCAGTGACGGTCATCCCTTTTAGGTCAAGACGATCGAGGGCCTCTTTCACGTCATCAAGTTTGAACGGCTTGATGATTGCCACGATGAGCTTCATGATTCTCCTTTGCAATGTTTTACGTAACTAAACAACGTTGAGTCAACTTGAAGACCCGATTCTTTTGCGGGTATTAGGCTGCTCGTAGAATCCAGGACATTGATTTGTCCGTGTTGCGGCTTTCCACCTGGCATATGGAGGCCCATTGTCAGGTTTGCATCCTTAGCAAATATCCAGGGGAAAAGGATGAATTTCCCTAATCCCCAAGAGCTTGCTCGGGATAAAGGCCATAGCAGATGTTGATCCAATTGAACTTTGAACCCGTTTATCTTGGCTTGGCTCCCCACGTTTGCTGGCATCATTACCACGGGATAATTGAGCGCGGATAAATTGGATACAGCAACAGGGAGGGCGTTCCCCACGAATCCTGCTAGTCGAGAAAATGATGTGCTCAATGTCGCAGTGAATTTGCCGATTTGCATTTTTCGGGGATTGTAACCTGCAGCAGTTACCTCAGCCAGGATTCCAGAGGTTTCCAGCACCAAGGCTGCACTGACAACCGCCACAGTCAATAAGCCGTGCAACCTATTCCCAAGCACGTTCCCAACAGGCATTACCCTAACGTTGGGGAAACGCTCTTTTGGTGAGGTCTTGGGCAGCAAGGTGGCATCAGGATTTCCCAATCGAGTACCAACGGAGCTGTGTTGCATCGCTTAGCCCTTCTTGTTGTCTGGCATTATGGTGTATCTGACCACGCCATTGTGGATTTATGCGAATTTCTTCGTATCAGTACCCCTACAAGCTAGGCAGGACTAAGTTTCAGAATTGAGTACAGACTGTTACCACATTGTTAAAACTCTTTGACATAAAGATCTAAAGAGCGTCAGTCCCTCTTTCGTTGGTTCTGACGCGCACAAGTTCTTCGATAGGAACGGTCCATATTTTTCCGTCGCCGATCTTGCCCGTTTGTGCAGCGCCAACTATTGCGTCGACCACCTGATCTGCCATAGAGTCATCCAGCGCGATCTCGATACGAACCTTTGGTACGAATGAGACCTGGTATTCGGATCCCCTGTAGATTTCTGTGTGTCCCGATTGCCGACCGTAACCCTGAGCTTCTGAAACGGTCATGCCTTTGATATCAAGACGATCAAGCGCCTCTTTGACGTTGTCCAACTTGAATGGCTTGATTACAGCGACTACGAGTTTCATGATTCTCCTTAGTAACCAAATAACTCAGCCTGGTAAAAACTCTTGAATCCAGGTAAACAGGTATGAATTGGCGCCCTTGATCACAACCTAATGCTGACGTGGATTACCTGCACGCATAAAATCCTAGCGATTTTATGCGTGGCCACGGGACGTTTCCCCAAGGCTATGGTCAGTCTTTCCCCTGCTAGGAGCTGTTTCAAGACGGGTCAGGTAAATAAGAAACCACACCGTTAATTCCCGCTGAGAGTCAGCAAAGCATTTCCAACGGTAGGTCCAGGTGGTTTCGACACCACACCACAATTACTCATCTCGCTGTTTCGGCGGCGGACAGCCGATTTTTTGACGATTTTGCAATTTCTTGTATGTAGAACTCAAAATTACGTTAAAGATTCTTACCAGCTTGATCAGCCAGTTTGGCCTTATTTTGAAAAGTGTTTACATATAAGTGCGGATTTGTGTCTACAATTTGCCTCTGTGGATCGTCGATATCGAGTAGTTGTAGCTAAGCCTGGGCTTGATGGCCATGATCGTGGCGTAAAAGTGATTGCCAGGGCTTTGCGTGACGCTGGTTTTGAAGTCATATATACCGGATTGCATCAGACCCCCGAACAGATCATTCAGGCTGTCGCACAGGAAGACGCAGATGCGCTTGGCCTGTCTCTGCTTTCGGGAGCCCATATGACTTTGGTTCCCAAAATTTGTGATTTGCTAAATGAACAGGGACTGGGAGATGTGCTTGTCGTTGTCGGCGGCATAATTCCAGACAGCGATATACCCAAACTTAAAGATGTCGGTGTTGCTGAGGTATTCACTCCAGGTTCGTCATTGCCAACTATATCGCAATGGTTGGCAGACGCCCTGGATCAAAGGGAGCGCTCCCTAGGCTGAATGCGGTTCGTGAGCGCTGAGCAGATCGATTTACACATCTAACCGTCAAACTCAAGGAGTGAAAAGGTGGACCTTTTTGAATATCAGGGCAAGCAATTTTTTGCCCAGTATGGGATTGCTACTTCGCCGGGCGGGGTAGCCGACACTGTGGATGATGCGGTTGCCGTCGCTGAAACGGTGGGCTATCCAGCAGTAATCAAGGCACAGGTTCAAGTTGGCGGTCGGGGAAAGGCCGGCGGAATCAAGATCGTCAACAATAGTGATGAAGCCAAGTCCCAAGCTGGCAACATTCTTGGTATGGACATTAAGGGCCATCTGGTCAAGAGAGTGTGGGTCGAACACGCATCTGATATCGAGAAGGAGTACTACGCGTCGTTCACTCTTGACAGGGCAGCGAAGATGCATCTGGCCATGGTCAGTGCTAAAGGCGGAGTGGAGATTGAAGAAGTTGCAGTTACCGATCCCCAAGCCATAGTCAGACACCACGTCAATCCACTGGACGGCATTACCCTTACCGAGGCCCGTAATATTGCGATTCAAGCAGGAATCGATGAGCCGGCCATTGAAGGAGTTGGCGAAATCCTGGTCAAACTTTATAATGCCTTCGTAAAGGGAGATGCTGATCTGGTCGAGATTAACCCATTGATCCTCACTCCTGCGCACAAAGTTCATGCGCTTGACGCGAAGGTCACACTTGACGATGCCGCAGCATTCAGGCATCCGGAGTGGGAGGACTACAGAGCAACCCAGGAGTATGACGGTCGTGAGAAACTTGCCAAAGAACGTGGGCTTAACTACATAGGCCTGGATGGAAACGTTGGCATCATTGCAAATGGTGCGGGACTGGCTATGTCCACCCTTGACGTGGTCAACCAGGTTGGCGGCCAAGCGGCTAACTTTCTGGACCTTGGCGGCGGCGCAGATGCCAATACAATGACGAGTGCGCTTGAAGTCATCAACACTGATCACAATGTGAACTCGGTTCTCGTCAATGTCTTCGGCGGAATAACCCGATGTGATCTGATTGCCCATGGAATTATCGAGGCGCTGTCAAGGGTCGAGCTGAAGGCTCCTCTGGTAATTCGTCTCGATGGTACTAACGCACAAGAGGCACGAGAAATTATCGAGCCTTATGTTTCTGACAAGCTAATTATCAGGCCAACAATGCTGGATGCCGCTCGCACTGCTGTGAATCTGGCCAATGGAGGAGTTGAAAAGTGAGCATTTTCGTTGACAGCAACACAAAGGTGATTGTTCAAGGACTTACGGGCGGCCAGGGACGATTCCATGGTCTAAGGAATCGTGATTACGGAACAAAGGTTGTTGGTGGTGTTACCCCGGGCAAGGGCGGCACTGAAGTAGACGGAATTCCGATCTTCAATTCCGTTGAAGAGGCGGTAGTGGCAACTGGCGCAACGGCGTCGTTCATTGTCGTTCCTCCGAAATTTGCAGCAGACGCAGTGATAGAGGCAGCCAAGGCTGGAGTATCTTTCGTGGTTTGTATCACGGAGTTCATCCCTGCTCAGGATGAGGCAAGAATGTATAACACTCTGAGACGACACTATCCCGGGACACGACTTCTAGGGCCAAATTGTCCGGGTGTTATTTCACCAGGACAATGCAACATCGGAATCACCTCTGGTGATATTGCCCTGGCCGGTGGTCCTGTTGGGATCGTTTCACGTTCCGGAACACTTACCTACCAGGCATTGTACGAGCTGAGCCAGAAGGGAGTTGGCCAGACCACCTGTGTTGGTATCGGTGGTGATCCGGTGCCAGGTACCAATTTTATTGATTGTTTGGCCGCATTCGAAGCAGATCCTGAGACAAAGGCCGTAATGATGATCGGTGAAATAGGCGGATCAGAGGAAGAGCGTGCAGCCGAATTCATCAAGGAGAATATGACTAAGCCGGTTGTGGCTTACATTGCTGGTGTCACTGCTCCCCCGGGAAAGAAGATGGGCCACGCGGGGGCTATAATCTCTGGATCTCAGGGGACTGCGCAGGCGAAGATGAAAGCTTTGGAAGAAGCCGGTGTTACGGTTGCAAAGAATCCGACTGAAGCTGCCGAACTCATGGTGGAGATAGTTTCGAAACTTAACTAGGTTCCATGTGTACGGCTGGAAATCCCATTTTGATTTAGTGGAGCTCGGAAAACTATCCAATTTTCTGGGTCTAATATTGCACTATTTCCAACAGGCATTGCCTGGCAGTCCAAGTAGCCTTTAGCCGTGAGAATTGGGGTATTGGCGTCAGGAAGCGGTACGATTCTTGAGGCAATTTTGGAAAATGAAGTTGATGTTTCCCTGGTCGTAACCGATAGACCGTGTAGAGCGATCGAAGTAGCCAGGTCCGCCGGAGTCCCAAGTTTGGAGATTCCGCGTACCAGCTATGGCAACGATTTCGATCGTGATGGCTACAGTCGGCAGCTGGCAGCTGTCCTTGAAGACTACGGGATTGAATTAATCGCCATGGCGGGTTACGGGACTATTTTGAGTACTGCTATCCATGATCGATTCGGGGGGCGTATTATGAATACCCACCCTTCTTTGCTCCCTTCTTTCCCGGGTTGGCATGCTGTCGAATCGGCGCTCTCATTTGGAGTAAAGGTTACCGGTTGCACCGTCCATCTGGCCACTCTGGAAGTCGATGCGGGTCCCATTCTGGCCCAGGAGGCAGTTAAGATCTTTCCCGGCGACGACAGAGAGCGCCTGCATGAGAGAATCAAAGAGATAGAGCGACTCTTGTATCCGGCAACGATTGCCTCATTTGCCAAACACTTGGCCAGTGGCATATCGGGTCCCTTTGATCTGGGTCTGAAAGTAGTAAGAGATGGCCAAGGTGTTTTGATGCTCAAAAGGTATGAGGATTGTGAGGATTTTAGATGAGAGCGCTTATCTCGGTTTACGACAAAGACGGCCTAATTGAGTTTGTAGGCGGACTTTTAGAACTTGGATTCGAGCTTGTTGCGAGTGGCGGGACCTCGGCGCTGCTCCGAGACAGCGGTATTGCCCACAGTACCGTCGAAGAAGTGACAGGTGCTGCAGAAATGCTTGATGGCAGGGTCAAGACCTTACACCCAAATATTCACGGTGCAATTTTGGCGGATCTTGACAAAGAGAGCCATCGCCAAGATCTCGCCAATCGCTCAATAGCACCATTCGATTTGGTGGTTTGTAACCTGTACCCCTTCTTCGATAGGCCGGGCATCGAAACTATCGATGTCGGCGGGCCTACCATGATTCGTGCAGCAGCTAAAAATCACGCGCATGTCGCGGTAGTCGTTGACCCCGCCGACTATTCGGCGATCTTAACCCAACTGCGTGAGACTGGAGCTATCTCAGCTGATAGCAAGAGAAATCTCGCTCTTAAGGCGTTTGAACTTACGTCAAGGTATGATGCGGCAATTTCTAATTGGCTCGCCGGAGATGAATTATCTGGAGAGCTGCCACAGCGTATGATGTTGACTTTGGAGCGTGCCGCTGTTTTGAGATATGGAGAAAATCCTCACCAGTCTGGAGTGCGTTATCGTCAGAGGGGAGTGAAAACCTGGTGGGATAGCGCTCAGCTTTTGTCTGGCATGGATCTTTCTTATTTGAATATATTTGATACAGATGCGGCATGGAGATTTCTGCATGAATTTCAGGGGGAGCCCGCGGTAGCCATCATCAAGCATGCCAATCCCTGCGGATTTGCCATCAGGGAAACAATTGAACAGGCTTATGAGACAGCGTTTGAGAGTGATCCTATTTCGGCATTTGGCGGGATAGTGGCGATCAACCGAGCGGTGGACATTTCACTGGCAACCAAGATCTTGGCCAATCCTAAAGCCGACGTGATCATTGCTCCTTTTTATGACGAAGACGCTCTCCGTCTGCTTTCAACCAAACGAAAAAATACCAGGTTGATTTCGGCTCCTTCCCCTGAGCACAATTCGCTCGAGATTCGTTCTATCGGTTCTGGTTTCCTGGTTCAAAATAGAGATACTTTCAAGGTCTCTCCGGAAGACTTTAAGGTGGTGTCAAATGCCCAGCTCTCTTATGATCAGGCGGCCGACGTCGACGTTGCCTGGAAGCTGTGTGCCAGGACCAGTTCAAATGCGATTGTGATAGTAAAAGATAGGATGGCCCTGGGAATTGGGGCTGGACAGCAAAATAGGCTTGATTCGGCTCGAATTGCGGTGGAAAAGGCTGGAGATAGGATTGTCGGGTCTGTGGCCGCTTCTGATGCGTTTTTCCCTTTTCGCGATGGTTTGGATGCGCTTACCAGGGCAGGCGTAGGAGTGGTGGTCTCGCCAGGCGGCTCAATCCGGGACCAGGAAGTCATAGATGCTGCGAATGAGGCAGGGGCAGTGTTAATTTTTACCGGAGAAAGGCATTTTAGGCACTAATAATGGCAGCTCAGCTTCTAGTAGGTCAGAGGGTTGCTGACGAGGTTAAGGCTCGCTTGGCAGTCCGTGTCCAGGATCTAACTTCTCAAGGCAAGGTACCCGGTTTAGGCACCATCCTGGTAGGTGACGATGCTTCCTCGGCTCGCTATGTGGCGATGAAGCACAAGGATTGCGAGGAAATCGGCATAGCCTCATTCCATCGACAATTATCCAACGACGTCAGTCAGGATGAGCTCAACTCAGTTATTGATGAGTTCAACATAAATCCCAAGGTCGACGCTTACCTGATCCAGTTGCCGCTTCCGGGCCATCTTGACGAGGTTGCCTCCCTGATGAAAGTCAATCCCGATAAAGACGTGGATGGACTCCATCCCGTCAATCTTGGAAAGTTGGTTATGGGGGCTGATGGTCCGTTGCCGTGTACTCCAAATGGGATTCTGGAACTTTTGAATTTTTACGGCGTCAAAACCGAAGGGTCTAGAGTAGTGATAGTTGGAAGAGGCTTGACCATTGGGCGCCCCCTGTCTATGCTGCTAACTCTCAAGCGGCCCGGGTGCAATGCCACGGTTACAGTGGTCCATACTGGTACTGAAGACATTTCATTTTTTACCAGGCAGGCTGATATCGTCATCGCGGCTGCCGGTCAGGCGCATTTGATCAAAGGTTCGATGATCCGTTCCGGCGCTGCGGTAGTTGGTGCCGGCACCACCTTCGTTGACGGGAAGCTGCTTTCTGATCTTGATGACGATGTTTTCGAAGTGGCGGGTTGGGTAACCCCACGGATTGGTGGAGTGGGTCCAATGACCAGGGCAATGCTGCTTGAAAATGCTGTCCTTGCCGCGGAGAGACACTATGGCAAAGATCGCTAAGGTTGTCGCCGAATCGGTGAAACCGACATTTTCCGTGGAACTTTGGCCTCCGCGGTCACCAGCTTCGGAGGCCAAGCTTGAGCAAACGTTGCCGATTCTGGAAAAGCTGCATCCGACATTCACTTCGATCACCTATGGAGCGGGTGGGTCAACGCGTGAAAAGACTCATGATCTTGTATTGAAAATCAAGCGTGAGACATCCACCGAACCGATGGCTCACTTGACAACAGCAGCACATAATAAGAGTGAGCTAGTGAATATTTTGCAACGCTATCTTGCGGCTGGCGTCGAAAATATTCTGGCACTGCGAGGTGACCCTCCGCTGAGTGGCGATGTCGCGCTTCCTCCGGGCGAACTTGTTTACGCTATCGAATTGGTGGAGTTGGCGCGTTCTATGGGCGACTTTTCGATTGCAGTAGCCGCACATCCAGAAGGACACCCCGATTCTCCAGATCTTAAAACAGACCGGATCATGTTGGCGAGGAAGCTGGAACTGGCGGATATGGCAATAACTCAGTTTTTCTTTGATGCCGACGACTATTCCAGGCTTGTTGATGATCTTGATAGATTGGGAGTATCTAAGCCCGTTCTTCCCGGTGTCATGGCGCCAACATCTTTGAAGACTCTCGAAAGAATGGTGCTGCTATCGGGTGCGAAGATACCACAGAAAGTACGGCGGCGTCTGGATGGCGCGGGAGACGATGTTGTGGCCATCAAGACGATTGGCGTTGAGATCGCAACCGAACTTTCCGCTGAACTGTTGAAACGCGGTGCGCCCGGAATCCACGTCTACACCATGAACGATGCTTCCACCACAGTGGAGATATGCAAAAGCTTGGGCCTGGGTTAGGAAAAGGCTAATACATTGGTTGAGTCCACTTGTATATAACTTGTAATAATTGTCATTTAGACAGTTGATCGTCGAAGGGGTACTATCGAGGCTATGGCTGAAAAAATTACTATGTCGGGCTCGGGCTCGCTCAATGTTCCAGATGAACCAATAATTCCTTATATTGAAGGTGATGGAACCGGTGTTGATATTTGGCCGGCGGCGCAACTTGTTTTGGATGCGGCGGCTAAAAAATATAATAAGAGAATCGCATGGAAGGAAGTTCTCGCCGGCGAGAAGGCATTCAACGAGACTGGCAGTTGGTTGCCTGACGAGACAGTCGAAGCGTTCAAATCTCACCTGATTGGCATCAAGGGTCCGCTGACCACTCCAGTAGGTGGTGGTATCCGCTCACTTAATGTTGCACTAAGGCAGCTTCTTGACCTATACGTTTGTCTCCGTCCGGTGCGTTGGTTCCAGGGCGTCCCCTCACCTGTGCTCCATCCTGAAAAAGTGGACATGGTCATTTTCAGGGAGAACACCGAGGATGTCTATTCGGGTCTTGAGTTAGAGGCAAATTCGGATGGTGCCAATGGCTTAATCAAGTACCTCCGCGACTCCTTTGGTTGGGACATCAGGTCGGGCTCGGGAATCGGAATAAAGCCTGTTTCTGAATTAGGGTCTAAGCGACTGATCAGGGCATCTATTGAGTATGCCCTCAAGCACAATCGTAAAAGTGTGACGCTGGTGCACAAGGGTAACATTATGAAGTTTACCGAGGGTGCTTTCAGAAACTGGGGCTATGAATTAGTGAGGGACGAATTTGCCGATGTTGCAGTCGGATGGGATGACTGTGGAGGAAATCCAGGCAACAAAATACTAGTCAGGGACTCTATCGCGGATATAACCATGCAACAGGTTTTGACTCGTCCAGATGAATTTGACGTCATCGCAACCTTGAACCTAAATGGGGACTATCTCTCAGATGCCCTAGCTGCTCAGGTCGGTGGAATTGGAATTGCTCCAGGCGGAAATATCAACTATGTCACGGGGCATGGAATATTCGAAGCCACCCACGGCACGGCGCCTAAATACGCGGGGCAGGATAAAGTCAACCCAGGTTCGGTAATTCTTTCGGGTGTCATGATGTTTGAGCATCTTGGTTGGACGGACGCTGCTAACGACATTGTCGGGGCAATTGAAGCTTGCATTGCCGACAAAATTGTCACATACGATTTTGCACGTCTCATGCAAGGCGCCACGGAAGTCAAGTGTTCTGAGTTTGCATCCGCGATAGTCGATCGCCTGTAGGTAGCCAGTAAGTGTCCGGTGGCCGCAATGCTTGACTGGCAATCGAAGACTGTATTAACAAGTGGTGGTTTTATCTGAATTGGAGTACCCATGTCAAAAATTAAGAAAGATCCTATTCACGTAGCAATTACTGGGGCAGCTGGTCAGATCAGCTACTCGCTGCTATTTCGTATCGCCTCCGGTGCGATGTTGGGCGAAGACCAGCCCGTCGTTTTGAGGCTTATTGAAATTGAGCCAGCCATGAAGGCCTTAGAGGGTGTCGCCATGGAACTGGATGACTGTGCCTTCCCGCTACTTTCCGATATTGTCATGACTACCGATCTCAATGCCGGTTTCGATAAAACCTCATGGGCGCTTTTAGTCGGGGCGATGCCACGTAAAGCCGGAATGGAGCGAGGGGATCTTCTCTCAGTGAACGGAGGAATTTTTGGTCCGCAGGGTCGTGCTATACAGTCCAATGCCAACTCCGACATCAGGGTGCTGGTAGTCGGTAATCCCTGTAACACCAATTGCCTCATAGCGCGGTCAAGTGCTCCTGATGTTCCACCAGAGCGCTTCTTTGCTATGACAAGACTTGACCAGAACAGAGCTAAAACTCAGTTGGCTAAGAAGGCGGCAGCCACGGTTGATGATGTTACTAATATTGCAATCTGGGGAAACCATTCGGCTACCCAATTCCCTGATTTTGCTAACGCCAAAATATATGGCGTACCGGTTCCTGAGGTGATTTCAGATCACAATTGGCTCCAGGGTGATTTTATAAGCACGGTACAAAAGCGTGGTGCGGCGATTATCGATGCGCGGGGCGCTTCGTCGGCTGCGTCAGCTGCTAATGCGGCAATCGATTCCGTAAAAAGCGTGATTAACCCAACTCCCAAGGGTGATTGGGTCTCCCTTGCGGTGGTTTCAAAAGGCGAATACGGAATTCCAGAGGGGATTCAGTTTGGGTTCCCTATAGTCTCGACTGGTGCTTCATGGAGCGTGGTCGAAGGGTTGCGACACGACGATTTTGCGTCAGCAAAAATACAAGCTACCGCGGCTGAGCTGGTTGCCGAGCGTTCTGAGGTTGAGTCTTTGCTGGGAAAGTAATATTTGACAGTAAATCCTTACATGCCTCAAATTCCTGGGGGGAGGGTCGTTATGAGCCCGAGCTTAGCTCGGGGGATTAACGACCCTTGGTATTTATCCTGGCGAGTTCGATTTGGCTGAGAGTTCAACGTTGTTTCGGAAGTATTGTGCCAAGTGATGTGGCAAAGCGGGAAAGAAGATCGCCTGCTTTCACCAGATCGTCAAACTTGCCTTTGATCTTAATTTCCCCGTTTGAGATAGCCTCGGTCACCGAAGTGATTCCTTGATTGATCAGGCGTGCGACTTGGCGGTCGACAATAATACTAACGCCGGGTTGGTTG
>JABEUP010000279.1 GCA_013044365.1 Acidimicrobiaceae bacterium | reverse complement strand
CCTCTGGGTATGTTTCATCAAGCAGCTTGTTGTACAGAAGGTTCGTCTACAAAGGCAGGCCCCTGGGACCACAATGAACGGATACGCCTCTGAACTTACAGTTCAAGGCGCCTCCTGGCGGGAGCGCATCGTTTATATTGAGATTGACGTAGTGGTAAACGAACAAATCAAGGTGACCATCTCGGTCATAATCTACAAATGTGCAACCCGCCCCCCAGAGGATCTTGCCGGGGGTGGATAGCCCAGCGCTTACAGTTACATCGGTGAAGGTGCCGTCCCCATTATTGCGATATAGGACATTTTGCCCATAGTACGTGATGAATATGTCCTCGTAGCCGTCGTTGTTGTAGTCTCCGACGGTCACAGAGCAAGCCCAACCAGTCCGCATCAATCCCGCTTGCTGCGTAACGTCAGTAAACGTACCATCTCGATTATTCTTATAAAGGCGGTTGGTCGGGCCGGGTGTTTCACCGTCGAGCCTGGTGCCGGAAAGAATGAAAATATCTTGCCATCCATCATTGTCATAATCGATGAAGGCAACGCCGCATCCGATCGTCTCCAGGATGACACGCTTCCGATCGACATCTCCGCAGATCACTGGGTGTACGAGGCCGGCTTGAGGACCCACATCCATGAAACTTGCCAAGAATGGCTTTCCCGAGCGGGGCTTTCGTGGCGCTGCCTTAATTCCCCGTGAGGACATGGCTTCCTGAGCCATGCTAGGCAAGGATCTAAGAGCAAGTGTACCAACCCCCATACCGAGTGAGCGTTGGAGAAAGTAACGACGGTCTATCTTCGTGTAGATCGGTCTCCTTGACAACCCAACAGGCATCCTGGTTCACTCCGCGACACTGATTTCCAGCAAAACGTATGTTGCGTGACACTAGCTTCACTGCACCCGGTTCAGATAGGGCAGGCAGCATTGACCGATGGTTGAATCAATCTTGACTTGAAAACTCGAGGAATCACCTAAGCGTCGTCCATTGCGCAAGACTATCAATATTGTTCTCGTCAAAGATCTTATCGCTTCAATTCCGGCATGAAAAACAATGCGCATTCCAAGGGCGTCTGATTGAATGAGGTATCCTGTGCTCCTTCAGGCATCAACTTCAACTGGCGACTCTGCACAAATCAAGGTCACGATCATTCAGAAAGTGTGTGCGCATTCGACGGAGTTTAGGAGACAACTTCCCTCCATCTGTTCTTACGTTCCCTTTTACCCTTGGGGGGGGGCATGTAAAAGCTACTTCTGTGCAGAGTCAATCTGTATCTGAGTCTGCTCATTGGATTGGAAGGGAAGAAACACAACCAAAGAATCCCCGTCAAGGATGTGCAATTTGCCCATGCGAGCGGGCACTGCCAATTTTACCCCCTTGGTGATCACCGTGACCTTTGCAATGCCATTCCAGTGTTCCACCACGAATGCGGGGTCGACAATAGGGTTCTCTGAAGTCGCGGCAACCGCAATTGTCAGTCGGGTCATCTTTGCGCCCTTAGCGCGTCGTACGACAAATGCCCGTTGCGAAGGGTCGAAATCTGCACCAAGCGCATCTCCACTGGAAACATGGATAGTCGGTGGAGACAGCCACGCCTTGGCAAACGGAAGCAAATGGGCCGCATCGAGGGTAGTGAGCCCGCAAAGCATCAGCTTGGTCTCGGCGTGCTGAGTCCTTTCGTAGGAGTCCCAATAGATATGGGAGAGTGAGGTGTGAGAAGGTCGGTCGGCGGCAATCGCGGGTCTCCCGCTGGAGTCGATTTGCGCGACAGGCCAATGATTCCACCATTCAAACATCGAGTAGCTCTTCTCGCCATTGTAGGTGTCATGCGAGACCCCCTTAGGCCAGACAATCTGGAACGGACTTTCGGTGGATCTAAGATGAACGATTTGAATATTTGCATTTCTAGGCTGGTCGAGTTTGGCAGGGCCTTTAGGATAGCTGAAAGACTGATCCGTCTTGGGTCCCCAATGGTAGATAGCGGTTTCGCCGGCCATGTTTTCCAGAGTCAGTGCATCGGGCTGGATATTGTCCTCGGGCCGCTGTCCGGGGCCATTGATTACAATCGTCTCCTGCCACTCGTGAGGAAGATTCGCAACGTCGGAACTCCAAAGTAATTGCTTGCGCACTGCCACTCCGTCCGGATAAACGGTCCAGTATTCATCTGCCCAATCGAACCAGCCGGTTAGCGGATCTGCATGAGCACCCTTGTAGTTACGCGTCTCTGCAAGTGCGTATCGCCAGTGGATGATGGTGCGGGCATCAGAGGACTCAATGATACTGACATGCGAATAACGGCTTTGCTTGTCCGACATGGGCTCGCAGTCACCACCGTCCACGCATCCCGGTCCCCATGTCTCAAGGAACTCGTCGGTATACCACTTACCGTTCTCCGTTACCCATGCGGGAACATAGTTCGTACCTTGCCAGAAGACGAGTCGCATAGGCGACTGATCAAAACGAACCACAACATCCGAATCGGGTCCGATCCGCCTCGGGTCGTCCCAACTGCGCTCAAACTTTAGCGTCGCATAGAATGCGCCGAAGGGACCTTTGCCTGGCGGTCCCGAGGGCATTACCGCGTAGCCGATCGCGTCTTGCCTCGGCAGCTTCACTGCACTGAATGCGTCACGCTCTGCCTCCGCGCTACGCGCTCCGTCCGAAATCTCAAGATCGTCGAGATAGCCGTCAAGCGAGTAATTTACTGGATCCTTAGGATGAATCAGCCATGACGGATATGGAAGTTGAGGTGTTCGAACTCTTCCCACAATCAGATCAGCTTCAGTCGCCTGGATAAAGTGACCTTGGACGTTCAGATTGCCTGCGGGCGTGCCATTCACATAGAGGGCCATGCCCGCTCTAGGATCAAAGGTAGCAGTCACCAGGCAGAATTTCTTGAGTGGAAGACGCACACGCGAAGTCAGGTGTTGCCATGTCCCGTCAATGCTGAGATTGAATCCGGGATGACCGAACGCATCGATTCCGAAAAAGAATCCGACCTCGTCATCCACATCCTGGTCCGCAATAGGAACCCAGTTCCAAGGGTAGTTGTTGAGTGCTACCCAGGCAGAGATGGTGAATCCGCCCTGAATCCGCGGCATCCTGTCCGCGGCGCGAGTAATTCGCGTGGTGTCCCCGTCGAATTGCAGGGCATTGCCCTCGACGCCAGGAACTCTCCACCAAAAACCCTCAATTTGGTCGTCAACGTTGCCTGCAGAGTCGTGCGCTAGAGTCCCCTGTGTTTCATTGAAGTTCCATACGATGTCGAGGTGTGTTTCCTGCGCGCGGAGCATCTCCATTAGGAACGGCTGGACCGTAATGATGCATCCGCCAAAGAACAGAAGCGCAATGGACTTCATCCGGGCGACCCTCCCTGCCAAAGCTACCAAAATGCCTCTTGGTATGCGGGCCCACCTGAGCCCTGGCCGCGCACGCCAGATCGTAAGATACGTGTCCATGACTTTCAATAGGCTCATCCAATCAAGCGGACTCTTACAATTATCCTTGTAAATATATGGTCTGGCCCCGGCATTGTCAATGTCGAATAGGCACTGATCCTCTGCGGGCCTTCATGGGAGCAATGCCATACACCCTATCGACAACTTCTTATGCGGATATGGTGTAGCCAGAAGATGAGAGCAGCTGCTAGCGTTCCCAACGCGACTATTCGCCCTTCCAACATCGTGACAAGCAGACTGCATAGAATCCTGTCCACCAAGCGACGCAAAAGCCTGAGAGAATTCCGCTTGCACTAAATGCCGTGCCGTCAACTGCAGGGGAACAACCCCCGACTGCCGTTCAGGATTTGCCGGCGTGTCAATTGACCGACTTAACAGCCAATGTCTATACTTCCGCTTGATTAATGGCTGCGCCAATCAATTGAGCTGATTCAGCGCATACCCTTTGTTCTTCATGTTCAGTTGGGATGGACTGCTGCTTAGTGGGGAAACCACGCATTGATATGAATATAGATTTTCAAGAGTGCTTTTGGGATTGCATCTCCGCCAACAAGACGCGGTTCTCGGGGGGAGATGACTTGGTCGAGCCTCGATCTTCTATCTGGGGTCTTCAGCCGCTGCGACGGACCATTGGCCTCTACAAAATCATCGGTGTACGAGCAAATTTATATCTGAAGAATGTGAGCTCAATGCGCGCACTCAGTCAGCAAAGAGCAGTAGTGAACAGTGTTGTCGGTTGGGTGGGTTTTATGATCGACAGACTTGCTGGACAGTGGGAGCTTGGTGGTTTTGGTAGCGACCTTGATGCCGTTGTTGAGACTTGGACCTCCGGTCTCCTGACAATCCGTGCCGACTGGCTGTTTTGCCTACTCTCAGGAGACCATGCGTCTGCCGGGCAAGTCGTGATTGATTTTGCCAAGCAGTTCCAACCGCGAGTGCAGCCTGGAATGCTTGGCAAAAACAGCGCTCTCCCTATGGGATCTTCCTCGGTGTTATTGAGGTCCTCACAATGAGCGATACGATGAAAGCTGGCGTTCTTTATGGTGCAAGAGATATCCGGATCGAGCCGTATAAACTGCCGGAATTGTGTCCCGGCATGGTTCTGTTACGCAACTGCAGGGTAGGCATTTGCGGTTCAGATCTGCACTACTATCAGCACGGCTACTGCGCCACTTTTGTTCCGGATCGCCCATTTGTTCTCGGGCATGAGCTCGCCGCGGAAGTGGTGGCATTGGCAGAGGATGTAGATACGGTATGCATCGGCGCGCGTGTAACGGTCAACCCCTCGCGCAATTGCGGCTTTTGTGATTACTGTAGAAGCGGGAAGGCTAATCTTTGCCGCAAGACAGTTATGCTCGGAAGTGCCAGCACCACGCCGCCAACAGATGGCGCT
>JABEUP010000278.1 GCA_013044365.1 Acidimicrobiaceae bacterium | reverse complement strand
TTGCCGGTCATTTCACCCACCATGATCATCACGGCAATTGGCGCGCGCGAAATTCCTCCGAAAACAGCCATCATTCCGATCACCACAAAAGGGGCTGGATCGTGCCCGACTCCGGGCGCCCAGGGCTGGAGCAAGCGCCAGATGGTCAAGCCGGTAAATCCACCTATAACCATGCCAGGACCGAACACACCTCCTGAACCGCCGCTACCTATCGAGAATGCGGTCGCCGCTATTCGAGCGAGTGGAAGTGCTATGACTATGTACATTGGAAGGTGCATTAGCTCAGACGAGAGACCTTTTTGGACCCAACCGTAACCCGTGCCCAAGACCTCCGGAAGCCACAACGCAATTAGTCCGGTGAATAGGGCGCCAATGGCTGGTCGATACTTGCGAGGGATCGGAAGTTTGCTTGCTAATTTGACAATGCCATAAAAGGATCGGGAGTACAGAAGTCCGACCCCTCCGGCTACCAATCCCAAGATGGCGTACCAAAGAAGCTCTATAGGGTGAGTAAAGCTGTATCCCCCAGGAATTCGGAATAGCGGCTCATATCCGTATACCGCTCCAAAGATCGTGTATGCAATTACGGATGCCAGAGTGCCAGGCAAAAGAGCCTCGAACTCGAAGTCATCTCGGTAGACGATGTCAGCTGCTAGTACGGCCCCTCCGAGGGGGGCACTGAATATAGCACCGATTCCAGCACCGATTCCGACGGATACGGCTATTCGACCGTCCTCAGGTGAAAGGTCCAGGATTCGGGTTAGCAAAGACCCGAATCCTGCGCTTATCTGGGCGGTCGGACCCTCACGTCCTCCTGACCCTCCCGATCCGATGGTGACGGCAGATGCGATGATCTTGACAACTACCGCCCGCAATCGAATCCCACGAGGGTTGTGGTGGATAGCGTCAATTGCCGCATCGGTCCCGTGGCCCTCAGCTTCAGGTGCCCAGGTAAAGACGATTAATCCGGAGATCAATCCTCCAAGGACCACCACTAACGGAATCGCCCAAGGCCTCACATAGTGAGCGGAACCCGAAAAGTTACCTTCACCGGCGGGGGTGGGAACTTTGTATCCGCCGAGGTATCCCAGAAAGAAGTGTGTCGCAAGTGTGAGTGCCTCGTAGAACAGAACGGCGCCCAATCCTGCAATGATCCCTATAACTGTGGCCAGGATGAGCCATTTGGGTAGGTAGGACATCGATTTGATACGAGTCGAGAGGTAGTTTTTCATGGGAAAGCGATCAAAGTTTCGAATGACGATTTATATTGACCGACGTTTCTGGTGCAGTTAGCTGCTATGGCGCACATTTTTATATTCCTTTGTGCTCCGATACCCAGTGGGAGCACTAGTCGACATTTCGCACAGTTCACCTGGTTTGGTATTGACGGATCGAGACCTAAGCCCCGATTCATCGGAACGACACCTCAATATCTTTTGTCGATTCTCGACGACCTGTGGCTACTATCCAGACCGTAATATACCATGATGGAGGCATGATCGAACTTAGTTGCACATAGCAAGTATAGTCATATACAATGAATGGGTATGCCAAATATCGACGAGACGGAATCGTTAGGCGCTGGAGAGGAACTTGTCGACGCTGTGCTAACCGCCAGCCGTGCCCTAGTGGCAGTTGCGGCCCGATCACTTGGGAATGTCGATGAAGAAGTTACGTTAGTGCAGTACCGTGTCCTAGTCGAGTTGGCAGCCCGTGGTCCCCAGAATGTAGCCGATCTAGCTGCAGCTTTGGGAGTCGAACCGTCAACAGCGACGAGGATGTGCGATCGATTGGTACGAAAGGGCCTTGTGGTACGCCGCAGGGCTAGTACTGATCGCAGGATTGTCCGAATTTCCCTAGCTTCTTCGGGACGAGAACTCGTAGCTGAGGTTACTCAAAAACGCCGTTCAGAGCTTGCAACTATCCTCGAGCGTCTGCCTTTGGTGGATCGACAAGCCGTACTGTCTGCGCTGCGGGCATTCGCCGAAGCGGCCGGCGCGGTGCAAGAAAAGGAATGGTCGCTTGGGTGGCAAATTAGTCGCGAATTACCCAGGACTGAATCCACCGACGAGTGACAAGATTTGTTCGGTACGCTATGAGTATCCAGTTTGAGTTTGGGTATCACTAGCGTGAAGCCACAATTTACAACGACGGCGAGCTGTGATACCCGAAGCCCTTCTAGTGCCCTTTCGACCCCTTCGTCGATAGCTACGGTTCTAAGCAAGCCCGAAGTTTTAGGTGACCTAACGATCAAAGTACCTTGTGCTCCTATTGCTCACTCGTCGACGATAACTTCTGGGGATTCAAATGAAATATCCGAGCACCTAAGGGCTGCCGCCCCTCCCCTTCTTGTACTGGTAGAGGCGATCAATCTAATCGGCAACGCAATTTGCATGTTGGTTCCGACTTCGACTGCGGTGAGAATTGTCCCGACTCCTTCCAAAGTTGGGGATCTTGCTTGTGACTGTTTTGATGAGGATTTAGGTAAATCTGCAAGTGAAACGGGGTTTGGCATCAGATCTCCGGACCATTGTTCTGCCAACCTTGCCGCTTTATGGAGTATTGCTCGAACTTGCCTGACGCCAGAGACGACACCGAGTCCACTCTCGGCAAGAGGTCGAAAGAAGGCTTCGGGTTCGAACACACCGATCTTTGCAATTGGTGCATGAACATCCTTGCCCTTTAGATGTAGGTGATGGAGGTTTCCTTCGTCGCTTACTGCCTTCGGCTGCGGGACCTGTTACCAATTTGTTTCCAGATCAAAATTGCATCGTGAAGGCCGTCTTAGCTCCCCATAAAGTTCGCTCGCTTTGCGTCGGGTGAGCACTTGATTCAAATTCAAGCGAGAGACTGGCGAGTTGACGCTTTCGGTGGACCGCTTGCTGGCAATGAATGCCGTATGCTTGTGACTCGCTCGTCAGCAGCAGTTCTCGGAGATCGGCGGGGTTCTCTGCCGCAAGGACTCCAACATCTAATAGGGGGTTTAATTGTCTAGGTCTTCTGGGCCCGTGGGCAGCAGGGCGACGCGAAGCGGTGCATCTAGGGATGTAGGTGAGCCACCATTTCTGGCGGAAACTGTGCCTCGGCAAGCAGGGCAATGGTTTGGAAAAGATCGTGAGCGACCTTGGGCAGGCCTATGCTTTCGCGAGGCGGTCGAAGGATTCGTGCGTTCATGCGAACACGAAAGCGATAGACCTCAGCTAAATCGCGATATTTATTGTATACACCCATTAATCGACTAGATGATACATTCATGCGAGCCTCTGTCACAGAACATCTCCCAAGGAATCTTCCTGGTCGTGCCTGAAGATGAGCTAGTTATTCGGCAAACTCCTAGATCGCTACATGATCGGCGGAACTGCTATAAAAGATACTAGGGCTGCATAGAGTGTCCATAGAGGAAGGCTGAGGTGACAACCATTTTTCTGCGACGCCTCTGTCTCGGGGCGATTTTTGCCGCGACGCTCTCCGCTTGCAGTCAGGCGGCATCGGGAACCATTAGGTCAACGGTACATGCGTCGCTAGCGTCTGGCGAGCGTACCTTGTCAGGGCAATTTTTTGGGTACAATCTCGACTCAGGAACTTTCAAAGCGTGGCGAACCGACAAAGGTCTGCTTTCGCAGACTGCGTCCATGGCCGCAGGCACCCTGAGATACCCCGGAGGCAGCGTTGCTAATTACTGGAATTGGGCC
>JABEUP010000052.1 GCA_013044365.1 Acidimicrobiaceae bacterium | reverse complement strand
GACTCTTTCGAGCCTTGCGAGATCCGCTCTTGCATCCAAGCTTGGCAAAACTGCTGATCCGAATTTTATCAATGGAGGTACTCAGCCATATGCGGCGAATTTCGCCAACTGGAACCTTACTGCATCCGGGCTCGAATTGACGTTTTCCCAAGGGACAGTTGCTGCATCCGCCACCGGTGTCGTGACCATTATCGTTCCGTACTCCGCGGTTTCAACTGTCGCTAACAGTTCCGGACCGTTGACAAATCCGTAAATGATGTTATTATTCTCTAGTTTCGAAAGTGGTTTCTGACGATACGCACTTTTTAGAAGCTGCTGTTTGTGGACTTTTCGGGGTAATCACTAGCAAAGGAGTTGTACTTGACTACATCTGTATTGAGCGTAAAGAAGCCGCGGGTACTCGCGGACCTTGTAGGTGGAAGTGCAATTCGAGATGCCGTTCTCGTGGTGGGGTATGCTGCATTTATTGGGATCTTTGCTCAAATCAGCGTACATCTCTCCTTCACCCCGGTACCGGTAACAGGTCAAACTTTCGCGGTACTGATTGGGGCGGCAGCCTTGGGTTGGGCCCGGGCCGGAGCCGGAACACTACTTTATGCGCTGGCGGGCCTTGCCGGGGTTCCTTGGTTTGCAGGAGGAAGCGGTGGGGTTAAACTTGCCTCTGCGCCAACCTTTGGATACATAGTCGGTTTCATCATCTGCTCTTTGCTGGTGGGTATGCTGGCAAAGTCGGGCTGGGATCGCAAAGCTATAGGAACAGTCCTGGCCATGGTTCTGGGTAATGTCGTTATTTATGCTTTTGGAGTCAGCTGGCTGGCGGCGTCGATCCATGTTACGGCTTCTAAAGCCATTTCACTGGGAATGACGCCATTTTTGGTAGGAGACCTTATCAAAATTATGATTGCCACTGTATTGTTACCAGGTGCATGGTACGGCGTCAGCAAATTTTCCAAGTAACGCAGGTTGTATTTTTCATTGGTGTGGGCTTCGCGCCCACACCTCTTTAATTTATCGCTAAAACGTAGTCCGCCCAATTTTATTTAATCGGCCCTGGCGGAAGACACCGTTTGTAATGGCGCGGTCATGGCAATTTGATCTCAACCGGTCCGCTATAGCTCTCTTTGAAGATCCGTGGAAGCGGAAGCGAGATTACGTCTTCAAGCATTTGTAAGTACTCAATCCCAGTGATTTCTTTCCCACCCAGCGAAGCCAGGTGGTCGGTTAGCCATTGCAAATCTATTAAAGCCCCACCTTGGTCTGCCATCTTGGAGACCAAGACGAAAAGTGCCGCCTTGGAGGCGTCGGTTTGTTTGTGGAACATTGACTCGCCGGCAAAGAGGCCTCCGATCGCAACTCCGTACAGGCCCCCAACCAGATCCTTGTTTTCTCCGTCGCCTGTCCATACCTCGAAGCTGTGTGCCCAGCCTAATTCATGAAGTCGGGTGTACGCATCTTTGATTTCCTCTGTTATCCAGGTGCCGGGTCTTTGGGGATCCGCACAATTTGCAATGACTTCTCGAAATGCAAGGTCTACCGAGTAGGTGAATTTGCCGATAGAGTTCCTCAATGATCGTGATACCCGGAAAGGGAACTCGCCGTCAATTTGGGGCAAAATCTGCAAAATTCCCCGCCTTTGCGGACAGAACCATCCCAATTTCCCGTCGTCAAGAGGCATTGGGAAAAGACCGGAGCGATAAGCGTCAAATAATGTTGCTGGGCTGAGATCACCCCCGTGAAATATCAAATCGCTATTAAAACTGGAGTTGACCAGGATATTAATGATCTCATCGATTCGTGGTATCGCAAATTTGGAAATTCCCGGGTCTTTCGAATTCAAACTCATTACTGAAAAATTAGCGTAATGGCGAATATATTTGTTAGCCTGATTATCCATGTCGGAACAGCCGATCACTAAAAAATTAGAAGATCTCAAAGCGCGCAAGGCCGAGGCTTTGGTTGCAGGGTCGCCCCACGCAATAGAGCGCCAGCACGCAAAGGGTAAGATGACCGCCCGCGAGCGTATCGAGTACCTCCTTGATGAGGGATCATTTCAGGAACTCGACATGCTTGCCCGGCACCGAGCCCACGGTATGGGACTTGAGAAGAGCCGTCCCTTCACCGACGGGGTAATTACTGGATTTGGGACCATCGAGGGACGCAAGGTATGCATCTTTTCCCAGGACTTTACCGTTTTCGGTGGTGCCCTTGGAGAGGTCTTTGCGGAGAAGATCCACAAGGTAATGGATCTTGCCGCATCAGTTGGGGTACCGATGATCGGCCTCAATGATGGAGCTGGAGCCAGGATTCAGGAGGGCGTGGTTTCGCTGCACTCCTATGGGGGGATCTTTCGTCGGAATGTGGCATCATCCGGAGTAATCCCGCAAATATCAGTGATTATGGGTCCATGTGCTGGTGGTGCTGTCTATTCGCCTGCCATGACGGACTTTATTTTCATGGTGAAGGAAAGCAGCCACATGTTCATCACCGGGCCAGATGTGGTGAAAACTGTGACAGGCGAGGATGTGACTCTCGAAGAACTTGGCGGAGCCATGAGCCATGCGTCTAAGAGCGGGGTAGCCACATTCGTGAGTGAAGATGAGAAGTCTTGTCTGGATGAGGTTAAATACCTGCTCAGCTTTCTTCCGTCTAACAACATGGAGATTCCGCCGAGGTTCGAGCCCACAGATGACCCGGAGAGGCTCGTACCTGAATTGCTCGATCTGATGCCTGATTCATCGAGTCAGCCGTATGACATGAAGAAGGTCATTACTGCGACCCTGGATGACGGCGAGTATTTTGAATATTTCCCTCACTGGGCCCGAAATATAACCTGTGGTTTCGGACGCCTGAATGGGTATGTGGTGGGTATTGTGGGAAACCAGCCGAGTGTGCTCGCCGGTGTGTTGGATATAGATTCCTCAGAAAAGGCTGCGCGCTTTGTCCGCTCCTGTGATGCTTTCAATATCCCGATAGTGACGTTTGTGGATGTACCTGGCTTTATGCCCGGTGTTGACCAGGAGTACGGTGGAATTATTCGTCATGGGGCCAAGCTTCTTTACGCATACTGCGAGGCCACAGTGCCACGTGTGCAGATAATAACCCGCAAGGCATACGGCGGTGCATACGTGGTTATGAACTCAAAATCTGTTGGCGCGGACTTTGCATTCGCTTGGCCTAGTGCCGAGCTTGCCGTTATGGGTCCACAGGGAGCCGTTGAAGTTGTGCACCGCAGAGAGTTGGCCAAGGCGGAAGATCCCGCCCTAAGGCGGCAGGAGTTAGTTGATGAGTATATCGACCGGTATGCTAACCCTTACATTGCTGCGGAACGGGGCTTCGTCGACGATGTCATAGATCCGGCAGATACCAGGAAAATACTCATAACCTCACTCGAGATGTTGAGAACCAAGCGCGAGGAACTGCCGCGCCGCAAGCATGGGAATGTCCCGCTTTAGGAGATGAGCAAATAGTGGATGTTGCCGATGGACAGCTAGACGACGAGGCGGCAGTGGCCGTAATCACCGCCGCTGTCATGGAGATCCTTTCAAAAAGGAAATCCGGGCAAAATCCGGTTCCGCAGGATCCCTCGGGTTGGCGTTTTTCTGGCCGCTGGTGGAACGAGCCGATTACCCTCGGGCGTTCACGGCCGACTCTTCGTTGAATGCAGCGGGACGGGTCTGGCGTGAATCCCTATTTGCTTTTCCGATGCGACGAGATGAGGTCTAACACTTCGTTCATTATCATGGCGATTTGGTAATTCTTCGGCGTATATACCGCTGCGATACCCTGTGAAATCAGAATGTCACGATCCGAGTCAGGAATGATTCCTCCCACAATAACCAGAGCATCGCTTCCGACTTTTCTGAGCTCCCGGATAACTTCAGGAACCAGTTGCAGGTGGCTGCCGGAAAGGATTGAGATACCAACTGCATCGACATCCTCATCCCTGGCTGCAACGGCAATTTCGTGAGGACTCAGCCTGATCCCTTGGTAAACGACCTCAAAGCCGGCATCTCGTGCGGAAACTGCAATCTGTTCTGCCCCATTGGAGTGCCCGTCCAGCCCCGGTTTTGCGACTAGGAACCGAGGAGGGCCACCAGGCAGGTTTTTCGCCTTTTCGGCGATATCTTTCATTTCGGCGCCCCGCCTGCCTATACCGCCTCCAACTCCGGTTGGCGCACGGTACTCTCCAAAGATTTCCCGAAGTGCCTGGGCCCATTCGCCGGTTGTTCCGCCGGCAAGGGCAAATGCGATTGTGGGGGCCATGATGTTGGTGCTGGGGTTTTGGGCGGCCTCTTTTAGGGCATCCAGTGCGACTGCAACCTTCTCCTGGTTCCGGGTTCTTCTCCATTGGACTATTTCCTCAACCAAGTGTTTCTCGATCCGTGCATCGACTACCAGGTGGCTTTCAGCCCCCTGTTCAACCAACGGCGAGGAGGCAGTCTCCTTGAAGACGTTGACTCCAATGACTTTCAGATCACCGGTCTCGATTTTTCTGGTCCGTTCAGACTGTGATGCCACCAACCGTGATTTGAGCAAATCAATCGCGTTGAAAATGCCGCCTAGCCCGAGTATCTCTCCAAGCTCGTGGTTGGAACTTTCAATCAGAGTATCGGTTAGGGCTTCAACGACCTTGGAGCCTTCAAAGATGTCCGGATATTCCAGCAGATCGGTTTCGTAGGCCAGAACTTGCTGGATTCTAAGTGACCATTGCTGGTCCCACGGTCTTGGGAGTCCCAGTGCCTCATTCCATGCGGGTAGTTGCAGTGCGCGCGCTCTGGCATCCCTTGAAAGAGTGACTCCAAGCGCTTCGAGCACGATACGTTGCACGTTGTTTTCGGGCTGCTGCTCGGTGAGTCCTAAAGAATTAACCTGTACCCCGTATCTAAAGCGTCGGAGTTTGTGATCGCTTACCCCGTATCTGTCTTTAGCTATCTGGTCCCATAATTTCGTGAACGCCCTCATCTTTGACACCTCTTCGACGAACCTGATTCCAGCATTCACAAAAAAAGAAATTCTTCCTACCACCTCGGGAAACAGATCATCTGGAATCTGGCCGGACTCTTTTACCGCATCCAACACTCCAATCGCGGTGGCAAGGGAATATGCGATCTCTTGGGCTGGCGTTGCTCCGGCTTCCTGCAAGTGGTACGAACAGACATTGATGGGGTTCCACCTAGGGAGGTTTGTTACGGTGTAGGCAATCATGTCAACTATCAGACGCTTGGAATGGTCCGGCGGAAAGATGTAGGTTCCCCGCGAAAGGTACTCCTTTACAATGTCGTTTTGGGTAGTGCCTGATAGTCCTGAAATTTCAGCACCCTGTTCAATGGCGTTGGCGATATACAACCCAAGTAACCAAGGAGCTGTGGCGTTGATGGTCATTGAGGTATTCATCTTGTCTACCGGGATTCCATCCATGAGTTCCCGCATATGGCCCAGGTGGGCAACGGGGACGCCGACCTTACCGACCTCACCTTTTGCCAGCGGAGAATCCGGGTCATAACCTATCTGAGTCGGAAGGTCAAAAGCTATGGAGAGGCCGGTCTGACCCTTGGCCAAATTGCTCCGGTAAAGCTCATTCGAGGCTTGGGCGGTGGAGTGACCAGAATAGGTTCTCATCACCCAGGGCTTATCCCTCTCTGGAAGTCTCGGGTCATTTTGGTTATGCAGTTCAGATGGGGTCATACCTGTCCTCGAAGATTTGATAGTGATGCGTAGCTTGCTAGTTCTCTATTAGTTTTAAAGTCCGGAATTTCTGGAACCCCAGAATATCTATGCGCCAAACTCACTCGTATGCGTACCACCCTGGTAGATTACCGCAATGTGTGACCTAGTTGCGAACCAGGCGGCTTAGAGCAGACCCGAAACCTTCCCTGCCTACCTTCGGGTGCTGCAATCGGTGGAAGGAATGGGTCTGGCAAGGATCAGGCGAGGAGGTCAATCAGCTGGCGCCTTAAACTTTTCCAGATCAATAGCTGTAAAATCCGAACCCGTTCTTTCTTCCTAACATACCTGCGGTCACCATCCGCTTTAGTAGCATTGCGGGGGCGAAGTTGGGATCTTTGAATTCATCGTAGAGTGAATTGAGAATTGAAAGCGCGGTATCCAAGCCAACTAGGTCCAGCAGCGCGAACGGTCCCATCGGAAATCCGCATCCGCCCTTCATCGCGGTATCGATGTCCTCCTTGGCCGCAACTCCTTGTTCTAAGAGCTTTACCGCATTGTTTAAATATGGAAACAGAAGAGCGTTGACTATGAAACCTGCCTGATCCTTGACAATTACCGGCTCTTTATTACATGACAGCGCGAAGGAGGTGGCTGTTTGAATTGTCTCCTCAGATACCACTAGAGTTTTTACGATCTCGATCAACTTCATCACTTGAGCCGGGTTGAAAAAGTGGATTCCACATACCTTGTCCGGTCTTTGTGTTGCCATAGCAAGATCAATGATTGGGAATGTCGACGTATTAGTGGCAATTATCGCGTCGGCCTTGCAGACCGCATCAAGGTTTTTGATGACGCGGAGCTTTACCTCCAGGTCTTCCACCACCGTTTCGATCACGAGATCGCAATCAGCGAGGTCAGTGATTTGGTTCGTCACGTTCAATCTGGAGAGTTCTTCCTCGGCCCTTATGACGGTCTTTCTTTCTTTAGCGGTCTTTCTTTCAAACGAGCTCTTTATCGCCTCGCCCATCGCATGCGCGGTTTCACTTGTTCTCGAAAGCAGGGTTGCCTGGAAGCCGGATTCAATGACGGTTTCAGCGATTCCGGAACCCATGATGCCGGATCCGACTATTCCAACTGAAGTACATTCCACGTTGCCACGTTACACAGCATCACGATTGATATTGGCTGATTCAATCTCATTTTGCAAAAGAATGGAATACAAAGGCAACCAAACCGGTCTTGCGAAGCATGTTATTGTCATTGCCATCACTTTGAACCTACCAAGGCCGCAATCCCTTTGCGTGAGGGAGGGGTCAAGGCTGCTTACCTTTGCGTGGACGACCCGGACGGTTGGGCGACTGCTGGTTCTCGATGTAGGTCTTGATCACCTCAAGTGGTGCTCCGCCTGCCGACACTACGCAGTACGAGGGTGACCAGAAGTGCTTGCCCCATAGGGCCCGTGTAACCTCCGGCCAGTTTTCAGCTCTCACCTTCATAGAGGAGATCGTCTTGAGCGACATTACGAGCTTGGACAGCGCCACCTTCGGTGGATAGGAGACGAGGAGGTGAGCATGGTCCCCGTCGCTCTCAAATGCATCAAGCGTGGCACCATAACGGCCACAGACATCTGAGAATGCGTCTCTAAGGCAAGCCGTGACACGTTGTGTCATCACCTCGCGTCTGTACTTGGGAACCAGGACGATGTGGACATGGAGCTTATAGACCACATGGCGTCCAGTGCGGAAATCAGCAGTTGCCATCTATAGATAGTATACATAGACCAGAGTTGCAATGTGCTAGAATAACCACAGATGGAAACGACAAGAACAGCCGTTATACCGGTCAGCCTTTCAGCAGCTGACTACCGCAGAGCACACCAAGCCTGCCATATATCCGCACAGCTTTGGAATCAGGCGACAGATTTCGTCCACACTCGCCAGAAGGAACACAAAGACCCATCCAAATACGATATCCAACACTTTCTGACCGCATTGCCAGAAGAATGCAGGCCGCTCCATGCCCACACCACCGAGATCATCGCGCATGATCTGGGTGAGGCGATCAAAACCTCCAGAGCTAACCGCAAGAAGGGGATGAAGGTGCGTTCCCCGTGGCGCAAGAAGAACTACCGGCCCCTGTCGTTCACGAAGGGTTACGGCTGGCGGATCTCACAAGGTAAGCTCCATCTCTCACTTGGCCGGAAGCGATCTCGGATCGACCTGACTATACCAGTTGTCTTTGACTCGGGTACCAACGAAGTTGTCCCAGCTGATTTGTGGGGTGAAATCCAACTCTGTTGGAACAAAGACTCCAGGTGCTTCTCACTACACATCCCTTATGAAACCGAACGACCGGTGTCCCCCGGCGATAACGTCACAGCCATAGACGAAGGCATCATCAACCCGATGGCCCTGGCGACATGGGTTGATGATGCGACCATCTGTGTCACGATCATCAATGGGCGCGGGGGCCGTGCCATCAAGCGCCAGAGGAACAAGGCGATTGGGTCGCTGCAGCGGAAGCTCTCGAGGACAAAGATCGGGTCGAAAAAGCACAGAAGACTTCAAGCGGCCAAGAAGAAGGTGAGGGCCAAAGCCTCTGCTCAACTCCGGGACTTCGACCACCAGCTTTCCCGCAAGGCAGCCAACCATGTGATCACACACTGCACCGCCAAGCTCATAGCGGGTGACGTACGAGGAATAGAGCGCAAGACCAAACTTGAGCGTCGGGTTGGCCGCCACATGCGCCAACAGCTCTCCCAGTGGTCCAGGGGAACCCAGGAGCGGTATCTCGGGGAGAAGACCGGGCTTGATCTCGAACACCTCAACGAATCCGGCTCGTCCAAGACCTGTCCCAAGTGCCTAACACGCAACCGTCCTTCGGGACGGCACTACCGGTGCAAGAACCCCGCATGTGGGTTCACCTGCCACCGAGACGCTGTAGGGAGCATCAACATCCTACAGAAGGCGATACACGGGACCTACGTCCCCATAGGCACAGACACAGAGATCTGTGTCACGTATCTCCGGGCTACGGAACGCTGGTCCTTGGATCAGCGCAATGCACACCGCAAGGTGCAGAGCCGCAAGGCCAGAGCCCTGAGTAGTGCCCAGAACCGGGCCAGGTGGGAGGAGACTCCCGCGTGCGAGCCGAAGCTAGCAAACTCATCCACCGGCCCCGATTCGTCGGTGCCAGGCCCGTTGGCCACGGTGGCGTGATGGGAGCGATGCCAGGTAATCCCAACCAAGCGGATGGGCCAGAAGCCCCGTCCG
>JABEUP010000277.1 GCA_013044365.1 Acidimicrobiaceae bacterium | reverse complement strand
ATGATGCTACCGATCCCACCACCAAGGTGGGACATCACCACTTCTAGTCCGGGAAATCTGTCGAAAACTCCCCCGGCTATCAGCCGATAGGTTGCCAGAACAAGTTCGTGTTCCCTGCCCACACAACGGTATAGATCGTATTTGTCGTAATAGCGGCTAATCCCTTCAGATACTGACAGTGCGGGATGTATGAAAACAAACATTCCCGCCTCTTCCAGCGCCTCAAATACCGGAGTTAGGATCTCACCGTCAAGATTGTAGGTGTCGAAGCTGGAGGGAAATGCTACTCCGGGAAAACCATACTCCTGAGAACATTTCTTTAGTTCGCTTCGCCAGTTTTCATTTGTCGGATCTATGTGGGCAAGGGGAGTAAAGCGTTTGGGATACTGCTTTTGGATTTTATCGGCAGTCGCATTGATCAGTTCGCACACATCCTGAGAACCGCCCATGCCGGCTCCGCTGGAAAGCACTGCGACATCTATGCCCGCGGTATCCATGCACTCTATGTGGCGTTCGATGAGAAAAAGGGTGTCGTGGTAGGTATAGGCGGGAAGGCCATTTTGAATGAGGACATCAATCTTGCCATCTGGTTTCAGGTGTGGCCTAACGAGTTCTTCCGGCGTGAAGTGAATGTGGAAGTCGATGACCTGAACCATAACCAGAACCTATCTTTCCTTTGGATTTCCATCTAGCGAAGTTATCATATCGAATATCAGCGCGAGGCAAAAGTTGAAGTGTTCAAACAGGGAATTTCGGACGAATTCGGCGCAGACCTGGCGGAGACATGATTTCTCCCCGCCGTATCTGGATGCGGCCCTAACTTGCCGAGGGAAATGCCGTCATGCTGACATACGGTCGTGGATTACCACTGGCCAGCAATGAAAGTGCGACTGTTCGGAATTTCAAGTAGAGCCTGCTGGCCAACGAGAATCTAACAACAAGCACTGAAATTGGATAGTGTGGATGGAAGGCAACCTTAACGGAGGATTTTGTGGATTTTGTTTGGCTCAATGGTGGTTTGGTCAACAAGGTTGATGCGAAGATCTCCGTATTTGATCACGGCCTGGTGACCGGCGACGGTGTTTTCGAGACCATCGGTGTTTACGGCGGTGTCGCCTTTGCGCTTGGCAGGCATCTCGAGCGATTACAAAGGTCTGCCGCCGGAATAGGTCTTCCAGCTTTGGATTTGCCGGAAATGGCGAATGGGGTTGGGGCACTGTTGCGGGCAAATAGGTGTGTTGAAGCCAAACTTAGGATCACCGTTACCGCAGGTGAATCTGTGCTTGGTTCGGATAGGATTGGTTCACCGCTTAGCGTGATTATGGCAACGGCTGAACGAATCCCTGCGTCATTGACGGCAAAGATACAGGTTGCGCCATGGCCAAGAAACGAAAGGGGCATATTGGCAGGCCTGAAAACGATTTCCTACGCGGAAAACGTTGCAGCTCTTGCCTGGGCACAATCTCTTGGAGCAGACGAGGTTGTTTATGGCAATACTGTTGGGAACCTGTGCGAAGGTTCCGGGAGCAACATATTTGTCGTTGTCGACGGTGAGGCATTTACACCTCCATTATCTTCGGGTGCTTTGGGTGGAATAACCAGGGAACTCATAGTCGAACATCTCGGAATAAATGAAAGGGACTTTCCATTGGAGATCCTTTACAGTCCAGATCTCGAGGAGTCTTTCCTATCTTCGAGTATTCGCGAAGCTCAGGGAATTTCACATATCGATGGGAAACCGACCCGGATCGCTTCGGGTCCGGTGACCACTGAGATTGGCAATGAGTTTTCTAAACTAATTTCAAAGGAGTTGGAGATTGGTGGCATAGGGCTTCAAACCCAACCTTGAGGTTCGCCGAGATGTGATATCGGAAGTGGATCGTGGGTTTGGGCCTAGGCGTTGACATTGGACAAAAGTGGGTGCTGGGTTTTTCATTCGGGGGCAACAATGAACAGAGTTGATTTCCCAAATTCCGATTTCATTTTGGCAAGGGCGGTAACCATTAGGGGAATTGGCGGCCGGCGGGCTGGAGAATTACTGGTCATAGATGCTGATGGGTCATTTAAAGGATCGTTGTTTGGGGGAGTTGCGGACAGCGAGATTCGACAAAAGGCGGAGGAGATAAGCCATTCCGCTAAACAGTTCGACTTGATAACGATAATGATCGGCGACAAAGACGCCGTAATGGCCGGACTGGCATGCGGAGGCGAGGCCGATGTGTTGCTCAATCGGCGTTCTGGGCTTCCTGGTGGTTTTACCGAAAAGGTCTCACACCGCGAACCCGTAGCGTTGGCAACAGTCATATCCGGGCCGCATGGGGGACTGGTGCTTTCGTTGTCGTCGGGGGAGGACGCTGCAGTCACAGGTATGACAGTGGTAGTTGATGAATTTTTGGACAAGCTCAAACTGCGGTTGCAAGAGGCGTTATTGAAAAGATTTCCGGCCTCTATGATTGAGGAGTTCGAAGGCGAACTTGTAGCATTCGAAGTGTTCAGCCCGGCGACGCATATGCTGATTGTCGGTAAAAGTGATCTCAGCGATGCGCTAATTGCTCAAGGCCAGTTACTTGGCTGGTCTGGGAGCGTTGTCGACGGCGCCGAAGATGGAGTGGAACAAGTGCGAAGCATTGGCAGCAATGATGCGCTGATCGTACTTTCTCATGACCACCAGATTGGAATCCCAATCGTTACTGAAGTGCTGAAAGGGTCGAAGTTAACCTACATCGGCGGGCTGGGTTCGCGCCACACCCAACAGACACGGTCTGAATTGCTCAGCGAAGAGGGCTTTTCCGGCCAGGAGATCGCCCGTATCTATGGCCCGGTTGGACTTGATTTAGGATCTAAAACCCCAGAAGAGACTGCTCTTGCGATTTGTGCGGAAATCATGGCACATATTTCGGGACGTCAAGCTGGGTCGCTCAAATACTCAAGTGGACCAATAAATGGATAATCCCAAATCGATAGTTTATGAAAGTTTCTTTGTCCTGGCAGGTAGAGATGGGTAAAGGATCTGCACGATATACCGGAGCCGACTTTGCTCGGTTAGTTGGTCCTTAGGGACGATGAGGTTAGAATTTGCTAAGGGCCAAGTGTGTGGTCAGCGGTTCTTGCCTCTAGGCTCCTAGTGGTAAAAAGGCGGCCGATGTTGTAACGAAGGACTTGGTGTGTCAGCCAAACGTGATTTCTAGTGAAAGTTGGAGTATCAGTGGGTGGAGATCTGGCTCCTTTGTCGACCGACCTAGACGGTCGTTGTGTAACAACTATTCGTATGCTCAGTATCGACGCAGTTGAGAAAGCAAAATCTGGGCATGAAGGACTCCCATTAGGCGCAGCGCCAATGGCATGGACCATCTGGAGCCGTTTCCTCAGATTTGATCCGAGCGATCCGACCTGGCCCGGAAGAGATAGGTTTGTTCTATCTGCTGGTCATGGGTCAGTGCTTCTATATTCCCTTCTGCATTTATTCGGGTATAAGGTAAGCCTTGATGATCTGAAGAATTTTCGTCAGTGGGGTTCTATTACCCCGGGCCACCCTGAATATGGTCATACACCAGGAGTTGAAACCACCACAGGACCTCTTGGCCAGGGCATTTCCAATTCGGTGGGAATGGCTCTTGGCGAGGCCATGTTGGGCGCGAGGTTGAACAGTGGCAACGATAAAATAGTTGATCATCGGACCTTTGTTATCGCTTCCGATGGTGACTTGATGGAGGGAGTCTCGAACGAGTCATCGTCACTGGCAGGTCATCTTGGCTTGGGAAAACTGATAGTACTTTATGACCACAACTCGATCTCGATCGATGGGTCGACAAGGCTGGCCTTTACGGAAGATGTTTTGGGCCGATACCAGGCTCTCGGCTGGTCGACCTTCTCTGTGGATGACGGCAACAATGTGGAAGCGATTTCAGAAGTGATTCAAAGGGCGATCGACGACACTGACCATCCAAGTATCATCGCCGTCAAGACCATTATCGGTTATGGCGCTCCCCATAAACAGGGTACCGAAGCCGCCCATGGGGGTCCCTACGGACCCGATGAAGTCAAGTTGACCAAGGAACGTTTCGGTTGGCCGGATGAGCCATTCTATGTACCTGACGATGTGTTGGACCATCTTGCGTCGATAATCGAGGAAAAGATGTCCAATGCTTCGGCGGAAAAGGCAAAGGCGGCCAGGATGTCAAAAGGCGGTACCGGATTGGCAACGCGGTGGCTGAATGGAACCGCAGCGGGTATCCCAGACAATTTGCGTGAAATAATGCCCAGATTTGAGGTGGGAAATCAGCTGGCAACCCGGGTTGCCTCGGGTCAGGTGCTCAAAGCCGTTGCTTCCGGATTCGAGTCGATAGTAGGCGGTTCGGCGGACCTGGTGGAATCAACCTCAGTTGGATTTACTGAGAGTATTGTTTCAAGGGAGAACTACGGAGGTTCACTGATCCATTTCGGGGTTCGCGAGCACGGCATGGCTGCGATCCTTAACGGGCTCCAGCTCCATGGCGGATTCCGGGTTTTTGGTTCGACGTTCCTGATCTTTTCGGACTATCTTCGCCCATCGGTGAGATTGGCCGCCTTGATGGGCATACCGGTTATCTATCTTCTCACTCACGATTCTGTGGGTCTTGGTGAGGACGGACCCACCCATCAGCCGGTGGAGCAAATAGAGTCACTCCGGATGGTTCCCAATCTGGCGGTAATTCGCCCGGCAGATTCTAATGAGGTTATCGAAGCCTGGATGACCGCATTAAACTTAAACTCAGGGCCTTCGATTTTGGTTCTCAGCAGGCAGGGTCTTCCGGTTATGGAACCTGGCGAGCCGGGTTGGCTAGCGCGCACCGGGGCCAGAGTTGTGGTCAATGAAACTAAAAACTGCCAGGTCGTTCTGATGGCTTCCGGTTCCGAGGTTTCTTTGGCGATGGAAGTTGCTCAAGTTCTGTCGGTCGAACATGGCGTTGGAACAAGAGTGGTATCGGTTCCATGGCGGGAGAAATTTCTTGCCCAGGATCGAGAGACCATCACCGAAATCCTTCCCCAGTCT
>JABEUP010000276.1 GCA_013044365.1 Acidimicrobiaceae bacterium | reverse complement strand
GGCATACGCGCTCAACATGCCCCCTCAATCGTTGCCCAGGTAGGTAAACCATGGAAGTGTCGCCTCTGCAATGGAATCCGCGTCCCACAACGGCGCATCAGCCCAGTAGTCGAGATTCTCAACCATTCTCCGCACACCCTCCTCGAATGTCACCAAGGGGGTCCAATCCAAATCACGGGCTATTTTGGAAATATCCGCCCAGGTGCAGTCCGGCTCACCAGGACGCTTTGGCACGTTGACCACTTCCCCGCCTAGCAATTCTACCAACCGATTAACCGGCTGCGGATCGCCACGTCCGACATTCCATATCTGCGCATCCATCGTGGTAAGCGAGGCCGCAAGAAACGCCAATGCCAAATCCGTAACATATACAAAATCCCTACTCTGCATACCGTCCCCAACCACGGTATACGGAGCTCCGGAGATCTTCTGTCGTAAAAAAACGCCAAAAACGGCACCATAAGCACCTGATGTCCTGGAACGCGTTCCGAATGCATTGAAAATCCGAATGGAATTTACCGGCAAGCCATAAACCTTGTTCCAATGAAATGCCGCCATCTCGCCGAGATATTTCGACAAAGCATAGGGATACGCTGGCTGCACCGGATTATTCTCGGTAGTAGGCACATCAGCTAAGCCATAGCATGACGAAGAGGCCGCATACACGAATTTATTCGCGCCAGCATATCGAGCACCTTCAAGCATTCTTACCGTGCCCTGCACATTAACATCCATATACTCAGTAGGATGCTCAATAGAGGGAACAATATCGCCAATTCCCGCAAAGTGAAACACCACTTCCACCTGAGAGAACAGTGGATCTGAAGGATCAATTGATCGGATATCCCGCTCATCAAGAGACACTAACGAGTTGCCATCATGTTGTTTCAGATTCCGCTTGTGGCCACCAGATAGATTGTCAATAACCCTAACTTGATACCCGCGCTCAACCAATAGATCAACCATGTGGCTTCCAATGAAGCCAGCTCCACCAGTAACAAGCGCTACCGGAGCGTCCTTGGCCACCTAATTTGCCTTTGATTGAAGAACTCTTACATTAAAATAGCGATCGTCATCTAGACTATTGGGAAGGAGTTCATCTCTGAACGCATTACACAGATCAAATACAGCAGTCTCGACCGTACGCCTAGGCCGCCATCCAAGCGCACTGGCAATCTTGTCGGAATTTATATGATACGAACGCAGGTCATTGGTGTCGCTATGATCAATCCCTACTGGATCACCAGGAAACTCCCTCTCAACAACCTTCTTGACCAGGCTGGCAATGCTATCAACAGAAAGATTCTGCTCGCCAGCATTGAATGTCTGCCCTTGAATCTTCTCAGCTGGTGACGCCAACAGCAGAAGATATACATCACACATGTCATCAATGTGCAGATTAGGACGGAGTTGCGAACCACCAAACACAGTTATATTGCGATTATTTACCGCGTGATTCGTCAATATATTAACCGTAAGATCAAGACGGCAACGAGGGGCGTACCCGCAAACTGTGGCTGGTCGCAAAATCACAACTTCGAATTCTGCTGACTGCGAACTAAGAAGAATTGGTTCACACTCAGCCTTATATTGACTGTAAAGGGTCAGCGGGTCCAGGGGTGTTTCTTCGGTAACATCCTCAAGTTCACTAACTCCATATACAGAACTACTGGAGCAATAGACGAAACGCTTCACTCCAGCGGCCTTTGCGTTCGCCACCATTGGCTCAAAAGGATCAAAGTTGATCGTCTTTGAGAGTGAGGGGTCAAGCTCGAAACTTGGGTCGTTAGAAATGCACGCAAGATGGACAACTGCATCTTGTCCTTGAAGCATTTCACGAACCAATTCCTGGTCCCGAATGTCTCCCGTCACAACCCTCAAGTCTGGATCCTCATAGGGAAGATTCACATCACAATATACAAACAAGTCCAGTATGGTTACTGAATATCCCTCGGCAAGCAGGCGAGGCACAAGGGCAGAACCCACGTATCCAGCCCCACCCGTGACTAACACACGATTAAAGAGTGGCTGACTCATTCAACTGATGATATCAGAGTGCCCCCCTAGCCAACCCGGACATGCTTGCAATGATGCTTGTCATAACTAACTCGAACTCGTCCACCTCGCTCGCATTGGCAAACACCATGTGCTGGAAAAGCCCCGACGCTCGGTATAGAAGATTCGATAGCGATACGCTCTCAGCAAGTGGATCCGAGAGTACTCCTATCTCCTTACAGCCTTCAATTATTGAGTAGAGATCTACGACGTGGGACACACTTGTAAAATAGGAAGATCCAAGCTGCTTCGTATGGTTACGATGCTGAATGAGTTCGTCGGGAATATAGGCAACCTTGCCGACTGCGCATAGTCGTAACCACCACGCATAATCCATTAGACCCCTGATCTCAAAGCTACCTATCTTAAATAGGTTGGTACCTGAATTCAACGCGTCCTTCTTGAACATGACGGACTCTCCCAAGAAATTCATCAAGGGTTTCAACATATGAATAGCGAGAATAGGTCCATCCATCACACATGCATATCCCACAATATGAGCCGAATTAGCATTGTCTGGCAATCCCGTACCATTCTCATCAATTAGTCCAAAGCCCCCAGCTGCCATACTTATCCGCGAATCGCTACCAATCGCAGACACAAGTCTTGCCACCGTTTCGGGGCCAGCAAAACGATTGTCAGCTGAAAGCAACTGGACAAGCTCTCCAGTCGACAACTCATATGATAATCGTAAGTTCTCCACCGCACCTATGTTGTTCTTGTTTTCATGAATAAGTACACGGGGGTCTTTGTCGGCCAAGCGCCGCACTATCTCAAGCGAACTATCCGTTGAACAGTCATCCACGACGATAATCTCAATATTCTCGTAAGACTGTGTGAGAACCGATCGAACACACTCCTCTATATAGTCTTCATAATTATAAAGCGTAATCAGAACGCTCACCTTTGGTCTGAACTCTTGCATACCTCCAAACACTTCCAAAGGAACTAACGGTTCGTCTCTTTCCTCCACGGGAATTGAGATAGTTTCCTCAAACATGCCAAGAAGCTCTGGTGCGACTGCCGTGATTTCGTCCCTCATTTGTTTCTCTACTGATTTGGAACGAATTCGCCGCGTCGCTGCGACAAATGGCTCAAGTGCCCTCGCATCTCCAAAAGCACGATAAGCGGTAGCCGCAGCCCGAATTCGTTCTGAGGACGGAGAGGTCACGTCGTTAGCACGAGCTATCAAGGGACACACGTCCACGACGCCGAGCTGGCGAAGTCGAGCCGACCAGACAAGGGCCCTAGGTGTCATCAGGTGTGGAGCAACCGAGGCCGCTACAGCCAGGACAAATCCCTCGGGAACCCGACCGTAGGAAGTCTCGAGCACGTGATCTGCTATGTCCGGGGAAAGATTGATGACATGCCTAAGAAATATCTCGACCTGGTCTGATGGAATGCCCACTACAAAGTCTACAAGTTGCTTACCTGAGCTAGTCGCGTAGTCGACCAAGGTGCCAAGGTGATTCCATAGTGATTCATCACTTACGATGGCCTTCGACAAAAGATCGAATGCTTCGTCGTATTTCCCATGGTCAGCAAGTACCGTAGATCTACTCAGTACTTCTTCGGCCAGCATCGAGATTCTCCCTGATTGACGAAATGGGTAAACCAACCTCCGTGCACCCAATGGCATTATGGCTTAGGAGGTAGGCAGCCCGTGTCGAATTCACGTAAGTGTACAATCAGCAGACTCTGACTCGACAATGCCCTTCGAATCCATGTTCAGTTATCGAAGATTGGAGGACCATAATGATTCACTTTGTCAACGTAGTTTGGGGTGAAGAATTCACGAGGCTGTTTCTCGATGCAGCCTTGCCGAATTCTATGTCACCTGGGAACCTTGGAGCATTCGTTGACGACGAGGATTGCATTTACCGCCTGTATACAACGCCGACTGATGCGAGTGTTGTTCGTAATGCGGATGGATTTAAGCTATTGACTAGACTCGTGTCAACAGAGGTGATTGAATTCACCGGGTTGGATGAAGGGGATCGATACGAACAGTTGATCCGCTGTCATCGTGACGCACTTCTCAGAGCACATGCTGATGATGCTGCAGTGATCTTCTTGGCACCTGATGCACTTTTATCCGATGGCTCGCTGGGGCGTCTGCGTGAGCTTATCGCTGATGATATTCCGGTAGTTGCTATCCCAGGACCCAGGGTAACGATAGAAACGTTCCTATCCGATTTCTTAAGAGACTACATGGATGCGGAATCTCAGTCCGCCTCAATAGCTTCAAGGGAGCTAGTTGGATTAGCGCATGAACATTTACATGATTCTGCAAAATCGTTATTCTGGGATGCTGAAAAGTTTGCCGTTTGGCCGGCGAATATCTACTGGAGAATGCCGGAATCCGGGGAATTCCTTATTCGCGCTTTTCATATGCATCCTCTAATGATCAGAAGGATTCCAGATGACTTCGTGATAGATGGCGTTATTGATGGCGCCTTTATAGCTAGCGTCTGTCCGGATCCCGATGACATCTATGTTGTCACTGACTCAGATGAGATCGCTCTCGTCGAGATGACCTCGTCAGATGGTATTACGGTCATCGAACCACTTGGACCTGCTAGCGAAATCGCGGTGGCAGAATGGGCAGTTCATGCAACCAATACCCATCACCGGTCTTTTGTTAACCGGCCAATATATTTCCATTCATCGGAACTCTCTCCCGAGTGGGACAGGGTAGCTGAGGAATCTCATTCTGTAATCTCAAGAGTCCATAGCGCTTACCCACGTGCTCTGGTAAGCGTAGGAATTTCTAGAGTTCATGCTGGTAGATTTGATGATGCTCTCGAATACTGCACCAAAGCTATCGAGCTGGTAGATGATCCAGCACTCCATGCATCTGCCGCTGCCGTGATTGATGTTATTGGTAAACTCAAGTCGGTTGTCACGATTGAGCCCGTTTGAGTATTGGCCGCCTATCTACACCATTCCTCAATTATGAGTAACGCGTGACCCTATGTTTATTAATGAATATGGTTGTGAAATCCTCATTGAGTGAATGCTCGCCAGGGTCTTGATGCACTGTTTGCGTTGCTGGAACAGATCTTGATCACACTCGGTTCCGAGAGCCCTCAAGTAGGACCCGTCGAATGATCAAGGGTGGCCGCTTTGCTACAGTGAGACCTGATGCCAATCGCGACGCCACCGGACCTGGACTCATTGGAGTCGATTGCACGCAAACTTCGGGGCTCCGTGGTTGACCTGTCTTTCGAGGCTGAGACTCCCCATCTTGCTTCTTCCTTGTCGTGTATAGATATCCTCACCGCTGCGTATTGGGGTGGATTGAACCTGGATCCAGAGCTAGCTGATTCACTAGATAGGGACCGTCTAATTCTAAGCAAGGGTCATGCTGCTGCAGCTTTATACTCTGCTCTGGCATACCGAGGATATTTTCCCGTATCCCTACTGGATACTTTTGCCAAGGCGGGTTCGTGTTTGCCCGAGCAGCCCAGTCCACATTGTGCGCCCGGTGTCGAGGCTGCTACTGGATCATTGGGGCATGGGCTTTCAATGATTATTGGAATGGCACTCGCATGTCGCCTGCAGGGATATCATTCGCGCTTTGTAGCCATTCTAAGCGATGGCGAATGCAACGAAGGCTCGGTTTGGGAAGCAGCCATGTTTGCCCCGATTCATCGACTTGAGAATGTGATGGTCGTAGTTGATTACAACAAGTGGCAGGCCACCGGTAGAAGTAATGAAGTGATGGCTTTGGAGCCACTGAGGGACAAATGGGAGTCATTTGGCTGGAGCGCATTCGAGGTTGATGGTCATGACCTAGATGCTCTTACAAACCACTTCCAGAACCTTCCTAATGGATCAGGGCGACCAGTTGCTCTAATTGCACATACCGTAAAGGGCAAAGGCATCTCGTTCATGGAGGATGACAACAACTGGCATTACCGAATTCCTACTAGCCAAGAACGAGACTTGGCTCACTCTGAATTGGGTCTCACGTGAGAAATGCCTTCGCTGCCGAGATAACCGCTCTTGCTGCAGAGGATGAGCGTGTAGTGCTGTTGGCCGGCGACATCGGCAACCGCCTGTTTGATCCATACCGAGATAGCTTTCCCGACCGGTACATCAACTGCGGTGTTGCCGAGGCCAATCTCACCACTGTGGCAGCAGGTATGGCATCTTGCGGTCTGCGCCCATTTACCTACTCAATTACTCCATTCATCACTACTCGCTGTCTCGAGCAGATCCGCGTAGACATCTGCTACCACGAGCTTCCGGTCATCATTGTCGGAACTGGATCAGGCTTGGCATACAACTCGCTCGGCGCGACGCATCACTCTTGTGAAGATATCGGCTTTCTGCGCCTTCTCCCCTACATGACTGTGATCTGCCCGGGTGATCCCACGGAGGTTCGACTAGCGGCCAGAGCAGCTTTGGCTCATCCAGGTCCCGTCTACATCAGACTGGGCAAGAAGGGCGAGCCTGACGTACATCAAGATCCTCCATCATTCGAGATTGGGCGAGGGATCGTGCTGCGCGACGGCAGTGATATATGCCTGATCAGCACCAGCAACATGCTGCAGG
>JABEUP010000051.1 GCA_013044365.1 Acidimicrobiaceae bacterium | reverse complement strand
TGCCTGATATTGCGCGCTGGCGCAGTCTGGGTAAGCGGGTTGCGATTGCGCGCGTTATTGGAGTCGAGGGAAGCGGACCACGTGATATTGGGGCTACCATGGCTGTTTCAGAATCAGGGGAAGTTTCTGGGTCAGTGTCAGGGGGATGCGTCGAAGGTGCAGTTGTTACCGAGGCACTGAAGATCATGGGCATTACTTCGATGCCGGGAGTTGATCTTTCGTTTGCGACGGGTGATCTGGGTGATATAAACCAGGAGGCAATCGGTTGTCCGATAGTGCAAACATTTGGATATTCAGATGACGAAGCTTTTGCTGTCGGGCTTACCTGCGGTGGCACTCTTCATATTCTTATTGATCCGGATCTCCCGGAATTTTATGATGAACTTGAACAAAATCTTTTGGATGAAAGGTCTTTCGTCTGGGTGACGGTCAGTTCTATTAACCCTGCCGAGGTTGGCGAGTACCGGGTGAATAATCTTTCAAGTGAAGGCAGGGACGCCTTTTCCCTTAGTGGAAATTTGCCAGAGCTGGGAGCCTCTATGTTGGTCTACCCGGATGGTTCGCATACCAGCTCATTGGGTAGGGACGATCTTGACCAAGTAGTTATAAGGGATTCCCTCGGTGCGTTGTCGGTGGGTAGAACCGATATGCGCCACTACGGCAGAAATGGACAGGCTCGTCATCAGGAAATCGGCGTTGTTTTCGAGGTATTCGCTCCTCCTCCGAAGATGATAATTTTTGGGGCAGTTGATTTTACGGCTGCGCTAACGCGGGTTGCAAAGATACTTGGATATAGAGTCACCGTCTGTGACGCCCGCCCCATTTTTGCCACGCCAGCCAGATTTCCGTCTGCCGACGAGGTTGTAGTCGATTGGCCAGACCGGTTCTTGGATAAGATTCTTGACACTCTTAGCGAGCGTGATGCGATTTGCGTGCTTACCCACGATCCGAAGTTCGACATTCCGGCAATTCAAAAGGCGCTGCAAAGCAAGGTTGGTTACATAGGGGCTATGGGATCACGCAGAACCCATGCAGAGAGATCCGAAAGGCTGTTAGCAACTGGAATATCCGTCGAGGTGCTGAAGGAGAGGGTTATGAGCCCAATTGGTCTTGATATAGCCGCCAGAACTCCGGAAGAGACGGCGATCTCGATCTGTGCCGAAATTATTTCCAAAAGGACGGGTCGTTCTGTAAGATCCCTAAGTGAGACCCAAGGTTCGATCCATGATGGAAACCAAGTCAATTGACCAAGGCCGGCTTGCTCCTTTGCGGTGGCGAAGGTAGCAGGTTCCGTGGAGAGGTGAATAAACTGATTCATCCGCTAGACGATTCAGTAATTGTCGCCATTTCATTATCAGCACTGTTGGGTGCCGGATTCGAATTCAATATCGTGGTTGATGGAGCAGTTGACGTCGGACCATACCTTGCGCCGGGAGTGGAGCACATTCACAACCCACTTTGGCGCGAGGGGATGGCCACTTCGCTTCAATGCGGAGTGGCACTTGCAAGGAAATTGGGAGTTGAGAGCGTCGTGGTCGGCCTGGGTGATCAACCAGGGATTTTAAGTAGTTGTTGGAAGTTGATTGCGGACTCTCATGAGCGGCCAATAGCAGTTGCGACCTATCATGGGAAAAGGAGGAATCCAGTCAGATTAGACAGCTCGATTTGGGATCTATTGCCTCGTTCAGGTGATGAAGGGGCTAGAACTCTATTTAGAGCCTATCCAGAGCTGGTGGAAGAGGTGGATTGTATCGGAGATCCACGTGACATTGATACCTTGGAGGATTTAATTAAGTGGAACAGCTTTTAAACGAGTTTTCAGTTGCCTTACCCATTGAAAAGGCATGGAGGATCTTGACTGATATTGAAAAGATTGCCCCCTGTCTTCCAGGAGCTGCTCTTGAGGAGATTGACGGCGAAACATATTCTGGCTCGGTGAAGGTCAAAGTGGGTCCTATAGTAGCTTCGTACAAGGGCAAGGCGAGCTTTGTCGAAATGGACCACGGTGCCCATAGGGCCGTGCTAAAGGCCGAGGGAAGAGATACAAAAGGCCAGGGGAATGCTTCGGCAACCATCACGGCGGAATTGAGCGCAGAAGGCGACCAAACAAAGGTGAAGGTTACCACCGATCTGGCCATTACTGGTAGAGTCGCGCAGTTTGGCAGAGGCGTACTTTCTGATGTCTCCTCGAAATTAATGGGTCAGTTTGTTGCGTCGCTCGAAGAGTTGATCGCCAGCGATTCGAAGCCAGCAGCGAAGCAAGAGGCGCCAGTGCAAAAGAAAGCGGAGAAGCCGGCTGAAGGTGGAACTAATTCGTCGGCTGTTACACCACAGCCGAATGATGGCCCCAGGAAGATAGCCCATAAGGAGGCAGAGCCGGTTGATTTGCTCAATATTGCTGGCAGTTCACTCAAAAAACGTTTAATTCCAGGCGGCTTCGGTGCTCTTGTCTTTGTGATATTTCTGCTGGGTCGACGCAGGCGCAAAAACAGGCGTCGCGCTAACAACAGCTAACTTGTTATGGATGAAACTGAAGAACAGATTGTAGAAAGGCTCTTGGGAAGGAAACCCAAAGGACCCTGGTCTGTTTGTTTAGTGGATCAAAACGGTGAGCCGCTTGTTTTGGAAACCGCCCCCATTCTTGAAGATGGTACTCCTATGCCTACGATTTATTGGCTGATTGGGCGCGAGCTTCGTCAAGAGGTTTCGAGAATTGAATCGCGAGGAGGAGTCAAATGGGCGGATACCCATCTGGACCATAGGGCAATTATGGAATCTCACGAGCGTTACAGGCAACTACGTGAGTCAAAGATTGTGCCGTGCTATTTAGGAATAAAACCCTATGGAGGAGTTGGCGGGACTCGTAGCGGTGTCAAGTGTCTCCACGCCCACGTCGCCTGGCATCTCGTCGGCGGCAACGATCCAATCGGCAGGTGGACGCTTCAAGAGATAAAGTACTGTAGGAATGAATTCATTTAAGTGCTACGAGTAACCGTCGCCCGTCGAGTTCAGGTTTTGACTCCGGGTTTTAGGGTAAGTTCGAGTCTCGGTACACTCGCCAATCTTGCGTATGGCTCAGCCTTGAGGTCGAAATTCGGATTGTAGTAAGGATCGTTGGTGATCTCGGATCTCCAAGTGATTGCGCAGTAACTCATTTCACCAGCGGCACGAAGTTGTTTGTATTCGTCATAATGATCGATGCCCCGGCTCTTGGATTCATGGTGGATTAGCTTGGAATATGGCGTCCAGGCGATCTTGTGTTTAGCGGAACGAAGTTTTAAACAAAGATCGACATCATTAAATGAAACCGGTAACCGTTCGGTGTTCATTCCCCCGACCTGTTGGTAAAGGTCACGTTTTACAAGTAAACAGGCTGCGGTGCAGGCTGAGAGTTCTTGTGGCAGGAGATTGCGTGAATAGTAGCCTGGTTCATCAAGGCGGTCACCTACGGCTATGTGTGCCGCAATTCCGCCGACGCCGAGTGTAACCCCCGCATGTTGGATGGTTCTATCCGGATAGAGAAGAAGTGAACCAGCGGCACCGAATCCGGGCAGCGACAGCAACGATACTAGTTCGCCCAGCCACGACCCCTCGATTATTTCAGTGTCGTTGTTGAGTAGGCAAATAAGTTCGTCATCGAGTTGCGAAATAAGCCAGTTATGCATATCTGAATAGTTAAAAGGTTTGTCATAGTGGTGTATTTCTATCTGACGAAGTGTTTGTAGTTCCTCGAATAACGAAAACGTTCGGGATTCCGAGGACTGGTTATTGATAATATGGATTTTGTAATTTGGATATTTCGTAAAGTTGATTAGGGAGTTTACGCATCGTTGAAGCACTTCAGGAGTGTCGCGGGTTGGAATCACAATGGCAACCGAAGGTAGCGGATCTAAAACGGGAAAGTGGACTCGGTTATAGAACGAGCGGATTTTGCGGTCAACCGTTGCCCCGGGGCTCCATACTTTTAGGAAATCTTCAAGGGCATCAATGCGACTTATTCCGTCGTCTTTATCCGTAATTCCGTTGTTCAGCGGGTTTGCGTCAAGTCGTTGGTGATAAAGGATTCTGGGAATATGCCTAATATCAGTTTCGGGGACCTGCAGCCCTGCCCTAAGTATGAAATCGTAGTTATGCGACCCGTTGACCTCACTTCTTAATTTGACTATTTTGGCCAACTTCGCCCTGGCCATCAGCAAGTGTCCCACGTAGTTGTAACTGGTAAGAAGCAGCATATTCCAGTCAGACTTGAAGTGGGGCAGGATGAATCGGTTATCGGTGTCGATACAGTCCTCGTCAGAATAGATCAGTTCGGCCCCCGGCCATTCATTGACCTTCTCCACCAGCCAGAAGAGCGCATCACGGTTCAGCAGATCGTCCTGATCGACAAACGCGATATAGTCTCCGCGGCTAATGTCGATTGCGTCATTGACCGCACGAGGAATGTCTTGGCTGTCTTTACTGAATATTATTTTGATTCTCGGATCAAGGTCGGCCAACCGTCGCAAATATCCAGTCGACTGCTCTGAAGTCGATCCGGCATCAGCGATGACAAGCTCGAATTGATCGTATATTTGGTTAAGGATCGAATGGGTTGTAGCGGCAAGAAGGATTGGGTCCGGGTTGTATACACCGAGTACGACTGAAATTAATGGTTTTAGGGAAAATGTCGAAATGAAATATTCAGCAACAGTCTCTTCCTTGGCGCCTATGGAACAATTTTTAGCAAACCAGGTTTCATACTCTTCTAATTCATACGGACCATCGGGAATTTCTTCGAGGGGTTTGACTCCAACCAGATCGTCCTTAATCCCGTTTAGCAAAGATACCAACGAGCCCGCCGTTTTTCTGAATCTTCTGACCGTTTCTGGATTGGGCGAATTGACCATGGACACCGCTCTGTGGTACGCACTCAAGGCAAAGTGCCGAAAGCCAATTATTCGGTTAGAGCTATTGCTGGACAGTTCTATAGCGGCAAAGGAAGCTCCTGCATCCCCGAAACCTAGTTGGACTGAATGATATTTTCCGGGAGGGATATAGCCAACAAACTCGTGTTTTCTCAGTTCTGCGAACAGCACTGTTTTGGTCTTGATCCGGACGACTTCTTTATCTTTGCCGCGTGCTTTTTCCTGGAGAGGATCGTCTTGGATTATCCGATTTAAAAGAAGCTGAGGAACTGCACCCTGTTCGCATCTAAGTGATTCGAAATTGAGGAGGATTTCCGCCCAAGATCCTAAGGCGATTTCTCCGCTTTCGATGAATTCGGATTCGACAAGGTGGAGCCAGTTCCCGGGCGGAACATAGTATGCGTGGTCTTCGAAAACCCTAAATGTGTTTAGATCAGCGGTCGATATTGAAAGTGTCACTCAATGGGCTCTTTCGGTTTTCCAATTGCATTTATTCAATTCGATCGTTCTCTCTCTAAGTTGCCGTGCTTACCCGCGATGATAGTCGATAGCGGATTACTCGGTCCACGGCAGTATAGAAACTATCCGTGTGTAGCGGAATTTTCAATGCGGTCCATATATTTTGCGAACCTACTGTAACTTGTAGGCGCTATTCAGAGAAAGGTTCGGGTTATAAAAGGGATCAGGTCTTATGTGGTTAAGCCATTTGGAATTGAAGTAATCTGCTTCGGCGTTTAGTAGGTCCTGGTGTTCTTTGCTGAACCTGGTTCCTCTCGACCGTGATTCTTTATGGATTACTCCACCAGAGCTTGAAACAATCACTGCCTTTCGCAAGTTCACCCTGACGGATAGGCAGAGGTCCATGTCATTGAAACTTACGGCTAACTTCTCATCCATTCCCTCGCAGGCAATATATAGACGTTGGGGAATTAACAGGCATGCGCCTGTTACACCGAGCACATCTCTCGGAAACGCCAACAGCGGGTTTTCTTTGGCATCGTCAGCCCCCGAAAATGGATGTGCCATTGGACCTTTTAGACCCCCGATGGCACCCATGTGCTGTATTGTGCCATCTGGGTAAATCAGTTTGTTCCCAACGATTCCTAAATTGGGCAGCTCAAACAGATCCACCAATTTGGTAAGCCATAAAGAATCGAAGACTTCGGTGTCGTTGTTCATCATTAGTACGTATTCAGTTGTTAGTTGAGGAACCAGTTGGTTGTGCATCCTGGCAAAGTTGAACTGCTCATCGAAGGTCGTTACAGTGGCTGTGCCTTGTCGTGCCAAGTGTTCAAGATAGGAAATTGTTTCCTCATCGTCGCTCTGGTTGTTGATAATTACGATTTCGTAGTTTGGATATTTTGTATGGTTACTAATCGAATCTATCGCTGGTTTGAGCAAATCTATCCGGTTTTTCGTGGGGATGAGGATGCTGATCTTTGGTGGCCGGGGGTTCTTTGAATGCCAGTTTGTCTGAGTTGTATTTGACGGTTCAATCGTAAGATTTGGTGCGTATAAATTAAGCAGAAGTTCCCGGGATTTTTGGTCTTCAGCGAGGTCACTGCTGGTAAGGGTTGATGTTTTGTTAGCAAGATGGATCGATGGAACTGCTACATGAATAACAGAAGTGTCAGCATTTTGAGACGCGTCAATTGCGCAGGCATAAATCGCAGCATTTATTCCTATTAAGGCCAAGGCGGGTAGCTTTTTGAATAGATCCCGTAAATGCGACATTCGTACTACCGCAGCCCCTGAGGGATAATTGTGAAAGAGAAGGTAGTTTGGACTGCAATCAGGCTTGAATTCAAATTGGCAGTAGGTTCCGTCGGGCGAAACGCGGTCGTGGTCCAAGTATGCATAGGAAATTTGCAATTTATCCAAGTTGTTTTGGCAAGTGTCCAGGAAGTCTCGTGATACGCAATCGCCGGAATTCAGGATCATAAGGAAGCTGTCGTCGCTTATGTAGGTGAGCCGCTCTCGATGGGCCGTCTCTGAAATTGTTATGATTCCATGCGGCAGTTGTAGCGTTGTCTGATCACTAATCACTGAGATCATTTCTCCCGGGATATTGGCCGAAAGCAGGGAGTTCAGGGTCAGGTACAGTGCCGTGTCAGTTTTGCCGTCCTTTGTCATCACTCCCACATGGAGAGGAAAAGTTCTTTCTCCGTTATCTATCATCCGTCGCGGGATTAGAGTTCCGAATCTGTGGTTACTCCAGAAGGTGTACTCTGGGTCCTGGCCGAACTGTAGGTCGTCAGGGTTAGGGAAGTTTCGAGTAGCTAGTTCGATTATCGATCGGAATCGGTCTTTAGGGGTCGAGTGTTTAGGCCAGTCCTGGAAGCAATATCCTTTATTTTGTTTTAGGCCGGATTTTAATATCAAGATTGGCCTCTTCAGAATTCCAGCAGCGAATATCCTTGCCGCCTTGCTTTCGGTCAAGGGAGATACCCGGGATTCAATCTTTGTAACCGCGCAGTTTCTTAGCGATGCGATTAGGTAGAGTGTTTTATCTAGACGTTGGCGACTGACTGGAGTACCGAAACTCACTGAGCCATCTTGATTATTGCGCTTGAATTTCAGCGATATTGCAATGTTCTGCTGGTCCTGTTCGCTTGCGGCCACGATCAGCTGGGGCAGATCAAATGGACCTGGTCCTGAAAGAGATACCTCCAAGTATCCCCACTTGGTGCCTAGATTTGCTATCTGAAGTGGTCCACACAAAGTGCCGGCAGGCAAGTGTATAAGACCGTCAGAGACGACGAAGTGGCGCCCGAGGTCGAGTTCTACAAAATCATTTTCTAAGTACGTGCTTCGGGTCGCCAAGAAATCCCAGCTTTCAGGTGGCTAATTTTATTATTGTAATTTACCCGTAACTTCTTGATTCGTTTGGATTATACCTCTAGGTTCGTTAGGAAATAAGTTTATGGCTGGGGACATTTGGAGAGGTGTGCGTAGTGCGCTATCGGCTTGAAGGGAGGCGCATATACCTTAGGCCATTGGTCATCGATGACTTCGAGGCTTGGCGGGAAGTTAGGGTGCGCTGCAATGATTGGCTAAGAAAATGGGAGCCTCGGACATCCATTGGGAGCTATCAGTTGTATGACAAACGAATTTTTGGTGCCCGTTGCGCAACTGCCGAGCGCGAGCGTATAAGTGATTCCGCTTACGCATTTGGACTATTTCTAGGTGACCGGTTTATTGGAGAGGCGAATATTTCATCGATTCAAAGGGGACCTTGTCAGACTGGAAACGTTGGTTATTGGATTGACGAGAACCTTGCCGGCAACGGATATATGCCAGAAGCAGTAGCTCTGGTAATGCGTTTTGCGTTTGAAACGGTGTCACTTCACAGAATTCAGATTTCTATAATCCCGAGGAATTTTGCCTCAAGGAGAGTGCCCGAGAAGCTCAAGTTGCGTCTCGAAGGTATATCACTCAAATATTTGGAGATTAACGGATCCTGGGAAGATCACGTACACTATGCGATAACTCAGGAAGAGTGGATACTCAGAAAGGCCGAATTCGCGAATCTGTACTTCCAATAACGTTGTAACCGATGGGTTGAATAATGGTACCGCCATCTTGTTGTGGGTCAAGATGGCGGTACCTGGGTAAAGATCTATTTAGGTTGGCAAATCACGTCAACCAGGGCTGGTTTACCGGTTGATGTAACCCATTCGGCCGCTCGGCGAACGGCGTCTTGAACCAGGTTCGGATCAGTTATCGGACCTTCGGCCCACCAGGAGAAGGATCTGGCCAGTGCGGCAAAATCAGGGGCCGGACCATCTATTTCCATGCCGATATTCGCGCGCTCTTTCGGAGTCCCCCTTTGTTTGGCAAGTCTTTCCTGGTGCTCCCAATCGTTGTAGTAAGCCCTATTGTTGAACATGACGACCAGGAGAGGCAGCTCGTACTTGGCTGCCACCCAAAGTGCGCCCGCATCAAACATGAGATCGCCATCCGGCTGAAGGTCGACAACCAACCTTCCGGTTCCCTTGTGCGCCAGCGCAACTCCAAGTGAAATTCCGATCTGAGTAGCAGTTCCAAGGTGTACCCCAGGATGACGATAAGGTTTGTTGAAGTCCCAAATCCGCTTTGCCCAATGGGCAACCGTGTTTGCTGTAAGCACCCAATCGAAGTCTCGAACAACTTCCCATACTTCTGATGCCAATCGCGAAGTGGACACAGGAGACATCGACCTGGACGCATTGGCCTCCTCGCGCCATTTTTCCCAGATAGCATTGTGCATTTCAGTAAGTTCTGCTTTGTATGCCTCACGTCTTTTTGCAACTTCTGAGCTATCACTGCTAACGAGGTTCTTGCACATCTCAAGGAGCATTGGTAACGCGACTGCGGTATCGGCAGTCACCTGAATGTCCACGGGAAGGAGTTCTGCGTAGTCTTCGCTCCACGACGACAGGCCCAGATCATTGAATCCAAGGTCAAGGATTGTCGCGTCAGAAGGAATCCGTGAAACTACTGTTCGAGTGATTGACTCGAGCTTCTGGGTAGCTTTACCCATGTCTTTGACATCAAGAAAAAACAGACAATCCGTTTTTTCAAGCGCCCCGCTGTCGGTAGATTCGAGCGGATGCTGGTTCGGGAACGAAAGGCGAATTCCAGTGTCAATGACGCCAATGCCGACCTGTTCTGCCAGTTCAATGAGCTGATAGAACGCCTTTGGATCTCTTCCGGCATGTCCGACTATTAAAATTGGACGACTAGCTTCACAGAGTTTTACGGCCAAGGCTTTAAGTACTTCAGGATCCGGACCCACCGATGAGGGGACCTTGGACAACTTGCTCAGTCCGGACAAGTCGACGGGATGATCGAGTTCTGACTCTTGCAACCCAGCATCCAAAGCCACATAAACAGGGCCTGCCGGTTCGCTTACCGCCACTCGGTGGGCGCGTGCCATAATGCTCGGAACCGAGTTTATGCTTCTTGGTTCATGATCCCATTTTGTGTAGGCTCTGACCGCTTCGCCCTGCACGTTAGCTGAATGGATCCAGTCGATATTTGGCCGCCGATGGTCTTGAACAAACGGCCCTGACCCTCCCATGATCATCACGGGTACTCGGTCGAGATATGCGTAGTAGACACCCATGGTTCCATGCAATAGGCCGACGAGGTCGTGAAGAATAACTGCCATTGGCTCCCCTGAAGCTTTGGCATACCCGTGTGCGAGGGCTACCGCTATCTTTTCATGGGGACATTCGATCATTTCCACGTCGTTACCGCAGTAATTGACCAGGGAATCGTGCAGCCCACGAAACGATGATCCAGGATTCAGCGAGACATATTTATAACCCAGTCCCCGGACTACCTCCGCCATAACGTCTGAACCCCAGGTAGGGGAGTCGTAAGGAGCGTACTTCATTTGACCTCCTGAAGGTTGTCTTAAGCCGATGAACAAATTGTGAACGAATGGACTATAGCAAGAAAATCCAGCTGCAACTATCTAAATGGTAATATGGTTATTTTTTCAACACTTTGAGCCGTCTCAGAACCGAAATTTCGGGCAGATCGCTTTATGTCCGCCATCTGACTGATGGTTGGGGTGTAAATAAGACAGAATTATCACTATTAGTGATAATTACTTTAGGGCGAACACCTATAGTGGCTTTAGTGAAGGATACTAAAATTATTTTTAAAAAAAGTTGTTCCCGATTTGATTTGAGGTTTGGTCTGCGCGACTGATTTTACTTCTTCTAAATGTTAATACTCGGACCTGTTGGGCAACTAGTACATCACTGCAGGTAGAGGAGGATGACAAACATATAAGAGAATAAGGGTAATACCTAAATATCTTAAGAAGTATCTTTCAAGCAT
>JABEUP010000275.1 GCA_013044365.1 Acidimicrobiaceae bacterium | reverse complement strand
AGGTACTACCACATATTGACAAACTTCGCGAATCGCTGACCAGCACAAACGCGCTGGTCAGAGCCTTATTTGAAAATACTTTTGAAAATCTTCAGATTCCCAGCATTTGGCTAGCCCGGAAACTCCCGCTAGCAAAACTCTGGGCTAAAGGATGCGAGAGGAGAAGCTAGTTGCGCTGCCTATCTGAATCCACGCTCCTCCATTGATCTATCTGGAGAATAGTCAATTCGTGGGTCGGCACAAAGCAACTTTAAGGGTATGACGCAAGGCTCGGATTAGTCGGCTCCGATAAATTTAAATTCAAGCGACCAAGCCCACCATCTCTGCCCGCTTTTCCAACCTACCGCGAATACCGTCTCGCAGCTTTGGTGTGAGGAGAGAAAGTCTTCGGACTATTGCCACGAGGACTTGCCTGCGGTAAGCCTATTATCAACATAAATAGTTGCGACCAGCACCTCAGGGCCAAGCGAATTCCTGTCGTCGCAACCGGTCTTATGACAGTGGGTAAAGTTTGACAGTTTGGGCCCGATAATGAGGAGAGAGACAAAAGCAAGGTGAATGATTTGCATCACTGTGGTTGTTAGGAGGATTTCAAGTTAAGGTAGTCTACCTTACAGGTAATTTAGGAGAAGTTTCGATGCACGATACTCCGGCCGACGGTTTATCTAATAAAGGGCAAATGCCTGCGGGTACTAGCACGCGTCTGGAGCCAGGGCGACTTGCCGAGAACTTCATCACCTATGCCGAGGAGTTGGCTCGTCTAGCTCTGCAAAGTGCTGAGTCATGCGCCGCTGATGTCGACAGGGCCACGGCACTTGTGGCGGACGCACTCAAGAAGGGCAACAAAGTCATAGCATGCGGCAACGGCGGTAGCGCAGCTGATGCTCAGCATTTTGTTGCCGAGTTTGTCGGCCGATATTGTGGCGATCGAATGCCCTTGCCCGCGATCAGCTTGACCAGCGACAGCTCGATTTTGACCGCCTTAGGTAATGATTTCGGATTCGAAGAGATCTTTGCTCGACAGGTCCGAGCTCTCGGCCAGCCAGGAGATGTCTTAGTGGCTATTTCTACGAGCGGGAAATCCAGAAATGTTCTAAGGGCGGCGGAGGTGGCTCATGAACTTGGAATGAGCGTAGTTGCCTTGACCGGTGACAACGGAGACGCATCCCTCGCAACGTCGGACGCTTGGTGCCGAATCAGTTCACGGGTGACAGCTCATATCCAAGAGATTCACATGATGATTTTGCACAGCATCTGCATTGGTGTTGAGAGCCGTTTTGACTTCAACGGACCTAAAGCATGACAAATGCCGTAGATCTCGGTTTTTGCAAAGTGGGCGACGGCCACCCAGTATTAGTTATAGCCGAGATAGGGATTAACCATAACGGCGACCTCGACTTGTGCCGCCAGATCATGGCAGCGGCGACCGAAGCGGGTTGTGGTGCCGTGAAGTTTCAGAAACGGACGATCGACCTAGTTTATAGCGCTGAAGAACTCGACAGACCTCGGGATAGTCCTTTCGGGTCCACAAATCGCGACCTTAAGAGTGGCTTGGAATTCGGAGACGACGCTTACGATCAAATAGCTGAGCTATGTACTTCTTTAGGCGTGGCTTGGACGGCATCCTGCTGGGACGAGAATTCTGTTGCATTTATTGAACGCTATGAGCCTCCGTTCTACAAGATAGCGTCTGCATCTCTAACCGACGACAACCTGTTGCGCCGGCATAGAGAAACAGGCCGACCACTAGTTCTCTCTACGGGGATGAGCAGCCTTGCCCAGATCGACCATGCGGTTGAGATTCTAGGGAACGAATCGCTTATCCTTATGCAATGCACAAGTGCCTACCCAACAATTCCAGACGAGTTAAACCTTCGCGTAATCGACACGCTCAAAAAGCGATATGGGGTTCCGGTTGGCTTCAGTGCCCATGACCAGTCACTCGCAGCAAGCGTAGCTGCAGTTGCGCTAGGTGCTTGTATCATTGAGCGTCATGTGACGATAGACCGATCAATGTGGGGAAGCGATCAAGCTGCATCTCTGGAACCGAAAGAACTGACAGAACTTATCCACGACGTGCGCCTTGTAGAAAGGTCACTCGGGGATGGCATAAAGCGAGTCTACGAATCCGAAATTTCGGTATGCAATAAACTTCGGCGTATAGGTTGAAAACCGCCCAATCTTGGTCGATACTATGATCACCTTCTCATTGCCAATTGACTTCGTGGTCTTCGACTTCGATGGCGTGTTCACCGACAATGCAGTATGGGTTACCCAAGATAGCAGTGTCGAACTTGTCCGCTGTGATCGTTCCGATGGGCTCGGAATCGCACTAATGCACCAAGCGGGAATCCCTATGTATGTATTATCGACCGAAGAAAATCCTGTAGTTGAGTCCCGCTGCAGGAAGCTCAGGCTCGAATGCGAGCATGGCGTTGCAGATAAAGGTGCCCGTTTGAAGCAATTACTCCACGAACGGGGAATTGATCCTATTAGAGTCGCTTACATTGGTAATGACGTAAATGATGCAAGCTGTCTAGAGCTAGTTGGTACAGCAGTCGTCGTAGCTGATGCGCACCCTTCCGTGATGGGCATTTCGGATATTATTCTCACGCAACCCGGTGGCCATGGTGCGGTCAGAGAGTTTTGCGATGCCCTACTAGCGATGCGCACCTCCTAAAATCCTCGGAAAGCTAAGGCTTAAAACTACCTCACGATGAACTCATGTTGGCCGCCATTTCATCACGACTCAGCCTTGGAGCAAGGTCCTCTAGCGGAAGTGACTGCATTCCTCCATCAGGCAAGGCTTGGCTCGTTTGAATCGGTTGACGAGGTTCGTCTCGAGGAGTAGGTACCTCGCATAAAACCGGCCCAGGAGTTTCTAGCACCTCTTGCAACTGGGAAAAGAGTGCCTTAGTGCCATCGAGAGTGACAAATTTCCAGCCGTAAGCAGTAGCAATTCCTTCGAGCGGTGGCAGCGTAACGCCACTTGAAGAATCGGCTCCTGCCAGTCGTCCAAACCAGCGATTTTGGGATGCTCGAATCGAAGCATAGCCGTCATTAGACAATACAAATAGCTTGACCGGCAACTTGAGCCGTCGGATTGTCTCAAGTTCCTGCACATTTAGTTGAAGCCCACCGTCGCCGTCAACGCAAATCGTCCTTCGACCTCCGGAGCCTATACAAGCGCCTAGAGCCGTCGGCGGTCCGGCACCCATTTCCCCCAGTGCAGTGTTGAAAATTGATCGCTGCCCTGTATGGAGCCTCATCCCCAGAATAAAAATTTCAATCCCGAGCCCCGAGCACCCTAGTGCTATCACATCGTTTTCTGCCAAGACCTCAGATAAAGCTTCAGCAAAGTAATACGTGGAAATAGTATCGCCGGGTTGCCGGTAAGCATCAATGACAACTGGGTAGCGTGCCCGCCACTCCTGGCAACGGGCTACCCAACCGTCTATGTCAGTCCAAGCTTTCCCACTATTTGCCCACGTTGAACCAGCTAGAGTGCGCACTACCTCCCCCACATCTCCCAGGAAGGCTAGGTCGATCGCCCCTTCGAGCTTGGCAAGCTCTTTCGGGTCAATATCTACAGCGATTTTATAAGCATTGCGAGCGAAATCTTTCGGATTGTAACCTGTGGTTACGAGGTCGAGTCTGGCTCCCAGACAGAGAAGAAAGTCCGAATTCTGGAGTGCAAAGTTAGCCCCTCGAGGTGCGAATGCTCCCGGCCTGCCGGCATACAAATGGTGTTCGTCCCCTATTATCCCGTGAGCTGGCCAAGTTGTCAGAACCGGCACTCCCAGACTTTCGGCAAGTTGTACCGCATCATTTTGGGCGCGAGCAATCCAAATGCCAGCGCCAAAGAGAAGGATCGGATGACGGGCCAGCCTAAGGCGTTCAATGATCTCACCCATTAGCTCGCTAAGGTCACCGCTCGCGGCACTTTCTATCTTTGGTGGCGCTTCGAAATGTCTCAATAGTGTGGCATCTACAAGAGCCCCCTGCACGTCAAGTGGAATATCTAACCAGACCGGCCCTGGTCGACCGGTCGTTGCCAAGTGGAAAGCTTGCTCAAGGTAAAAACAAATGTCATAGGGGTCCATGACTGTGACGGCTAATTTGGTAACTGGCGTTACCATTGAGACGATATCCACCTCCTGGACACCACGTTGGCGAACTCCGGTCGAACCAACAAGGTCACTCCGTTTTGCTTGGCCAGATATGATAACCATAGGAACCGAATCAAGCCAAGCTCCAGTCACCCCAGTTATAGCATTCGTTCCTCCCGGGCCCGAAGTAACCAGACAGAGTGCCGGGACCCCTGTCTGCTTTGCGTAGGCCTCTGATGCGATAGAGGCACCCTGCTCGTGCAAGGTGCAAACGACCTCGAACCCTTCGTGAACTCCTATGGCGTCGTTTAGGTGCATCGCTCCACCTCCAGTAACCATGAAGGCGGTTCGTACACCAAGGTTAAACAATGCCTCAATGATCCAGTCTGCAACCCTTATTGAGGTCGGGTTGATAGCAAGTTCCGTCATGTAGGTTGCACTTGGGCTGGTTGACCGGCAGCGAACAGAGACTTTGCTATTTCGACATTGCGGACCGTGTGGCCGACCTCATCGCCAGGTTTGCCGCGCGCTGTTTGGAGAACAAACGGACCCACATATCTGAGCTTGTAAAGTTCGTCAAACACGGCGACGAAATCCGCGTCACCAGTTCCTAGCGGCACTGTGGTGCCATGTAACAAACGATCCTTGATGTGGATACTCCCTATTCTCTGGCCATACATTCCAAATTCCTCTCGGGGATCATAACCACATGAGGCACTATTTCCTATATCATAATTCACTCGCACAATCGGATCAGGTATCCGCTCCAGCAGAGCTCCAAAATTCGACGGGTCAAGTGAGGTTTCAAGGTGAATTTCTATTCCAGACTCGCGGGCTAATGGCAAGATTTTTATCAGCATTCTCTCCGCTTCGCTAATTAGAGAATCACTTTTCAACGCCGAGGAATCTACAAAGGGTAAAACGATTCGGCCCATTCCAAGTAGACCAGCCCTTCCAATGAGCCACTCAAGGCGTTCGAAGGCTGTCTTGCTCTCCCCTTGGCTAACTCCAACAAGTGGCTCTTCCATAAACCAATCCGCACAGATTGACTCCACCGAAATGCCGTGCTCGGCACTCAACCATTTCATCTGGCTAATCCCCTCATCGGTTTCGATTGGATTAGCACTGTCACCAAAAGTATCGTATATCCACTCGATTGCACCAAGCCCTGCCGCCGCGGCTAGAGAGAACTCTTGCTGCCAAGTGTTACGCGGAAAGCATTGAATTCGATCCTCAAGAGGAGCACTAAGTCTTCCCTGCATGATTCCAAAAGTAACCATCTTGCCATTCACGTTATCGTCGATCCTCCATCCACAACTAAAGCAAGATCCAACAAGCAAGGAGGTGGATACCGGCAAATTCTTCAGATCGGCTGGTGCTGCCGAACTCTCTTCGCCTCCGAAGACCCGACACGAAGCGAGCATCAACAACAATCAAGTTGTCAGTATCGCCTCAGACTTGAGATAAAAGACCGTGCATCGGTACATCCGCACTTACACCATATTCGTCCCAGCATGTGCCAACATACCTCATCGATACGACCATGGCAATTTCAGTACAGCTGATCCAGCCGTTCCCACCTTGCCAGCCTCAGCATACAATTGCCGAGATGGTGCAACAAGTTAAATTAATCGGAGCAACCATCGCCGCGCGCCCAGGTGATCGTTCCAAACGGTTGCTTAGACCCCCGTCAAACCGGACCGCCCGCCTATACGCTCCCCGCCGTGCATAACAAACCACCTTTGTTCTTTTGAGTGCTCATTCGCCCTAAGATTCTGATCGTGCATTAGGCCCGACTCGCTAGTGAGGATCATTGGGCATATGTCGACACGGCTGCCTGCCCCCTCGCCCTCAAGTACGGAGCCTATCGCTCCGCCAATGAGTTAGCGTTACCTGGCATAGCTTCCATCACGCTACCACTGCCAACTGGTCTGTCGCTCGTGAATCAGCCCAGGCAAATAGGGGGCCCTTTGCTTTGGCATATTAATCGTAGGGATCTCGGAGTAGCCCGGTTTTTGAGCGCCGTTTAGGATCTGGATTTTCGGCATGGCCATCACCAGACCGTTCTCCCGCCATCTATCACAAGATTGTGACCGGTCATATAAGACGAAGCGTCGGAGCAAAGAAAAAGAACTGCGCCCTCATACTCTTCCACATTCGCCATACGAGCTAGAGGTATCCGAGACGATAGACGAGCAACAAATTCATCGTCTTGACCGTTAGCAACGCCACCAGGCGAAATTGCATTGACTCGAACATTGCAGTCCGCCCAATATGTGGCGAGATATCGCGTGAGTCCCAACAGGCCGTGCTTTACCACCGAATAGGATACGGGCTTGACTGGCTGCGCCTCCTCCTTCAGGCTATTCTGGCGATAAAGTCGCTGATCAGGAGCAATAACCGCTAGATCGGAGCACACGTTGAGGATCACTCCTTGGCGCCGCGACGCCATGTGGCTCCCTACCGCCTGGCTCATCAGCAAGGCTCCCGTAAGACCCACTGCCAGATCTTCATTCCAGAGTCGCAAGTCAAAGGTCTCAAAGCGGCTCCAAGATGAGTCGCCATTTTCCTCCACCTTCGGATTGTTGGCGGCATTGTTAACGAGAATGTCGATGGCACCATAGCGATCTATAACCGATTCGGTTATTTGCTTGACTTCAGT
>JABEUP010000274.1 GCA_013044365.1 Acidimicrobiaceae bacterium | reverse complement strand
GCTTCTATGAGCGCTCATACGAGCGCTCGCTATTGGAGCCTCGTCAAAAATCTCACTCAATTCTTCCTGCATCATGCCGATCAAAATCGGCATCATACCGCCTCACGCCAACAAGGTCAGCGAAACAGCGCTTACGCGAGGTACGCTCACCCGCAAGATTCAACCCCATCCGCACCACGCGGGTGCCGATGGGGTCGAAATTATTCATATCCTTACTGATCGTGACGACGATTTAAGTCGAAATTGAAACCTCCGAAAAGACCAGAGCGGGTCAAGCCGACAAAATTGCAAGTGCAAGCCCCGCTGAGCCCGCGACAAGCCTTGTAACCACTTGTGCTGAAGGTGAATAAGTGTAGCCGAAATTTCTAATTTGCTGCCAAGGAGTACCCCAAGAGGCAGGAATTGCCCTTTGTATCTGGACAAGCCCATTGAAGAAGTCAACGCTGCCGCTAACTACCTCAAGCGCTCCCGTGGCAGGCTTCCCGTTGCTCAATGCCACAGCGCCTTGGGCGAAATTAAAACCGCCATAAAGGACGTTTGATACACCTCCGGCCTGGGGCAGAAACCAGTTCACAAATTTACCGATATTTGTCGTTCCCGTATCCGTGGTAACAGGAAGACCTGCCGCGTTGACGAGCGAGGCGAGGCCAAGATAGCTCGCGAGGCTACTCTGCCAATTTTTTATTTTCGTTGTGGCCGCAGTTAATTGCGTCAATCCTGCAGGACCCGGCGCTACCCTATTCGCCGAGGTAAGATACTCCACAGCGACCCCTACATCGGCAAGAATGCCCGCCGTAAGTTGAGCTCTGGTTAGAGTAGGGAGATTAAATTTCCCTGCATTTAACAGACGATCGATACGAAGGGTTGTCGATCCTACCAACGCGACCAAGGCAGGAAATCCGATATTGTTCAATGCGCCCACAATCCGGCTCGTGGTACTTTTAAACAAATCTTGAATTGACACGTTGATCACCGCCGATGGAGTAAATCCATTGTTCAGCAAAGCATTGATATACAATTCTAATGAATTTGGACCGCTATATGTATGAGTAGTACCTTGTGGTGATGTATAAAGATAACTCATAGTGCCATCTGTTAGGAGCCGTCCACTTTGAATGCCGGACGCCAAACTGCTTTGAGCGCCATCAATAACCGCTAGAGCACTGGCGTAGTCGTGGCTGGCGACAGCAGCTGACTTGTAGAGAGCCGCGACATACCAACGCAGAGATGCAACCACCCACAACGCGACCAAACTTGCAGTCGCACTCTTTTGAGCATCGTTACCGTTATTGAACGTATCGACTTGTTTTTGCGTGAATGGGGGTTTAATTGAGGGCGCACTTGGAGAACTTGAAGGACTGAGTGAGGGGGCGTCCGAGGGCGCGCTGGATTGCGCCAACTCGGGAAGCAGACGGGTCATCACATAATTATAAGCGTTGACCTCAATTGGGCTTTTGCTACTATATCCAAAAACAGTGCCTTGGATTGCTCCGGACAATCTCGCGCCCAGGGCCGCCGCTTGGAGAGATGCTGGGTCGAAAAAGGCAACAAGTGAATAAGCGCGATTGTCGTTGCCAGGTGGATTATCAGCGGTCGCTGTGTCATAAACTTTCGTTCCAATCATTGCAAGCAACGTTTGGCCGATTTTTTCCGCCGTGACATTCTGCACGCCGTTATTATTCAGGGCGGTATTGACTGCCGCCGTGTAACTCGCCGCGGTTTGAGCCGGGTTTTGCGTTGAAAGATTATTTTGGAGTGCGGCGGTAACATCCGGCCCCAGGCCTTGGGAGATGATTGCGGCGGCATAGAAGGCCTCGGTCACGATTTGAGGGGTCCACCCAGACTCTGGTAATGCAACGATGCTTGCCAGGACATTGGCTGCGTCTGGAATCTTCTCGCTTAGCGCACCGCCGACAACAGCCTGGGGAGTGACCTCCGTAGCTTTAAGATTATTCTGACCCAATTTTATACCATTCGTAACTCTACTACCAAAGAGAATGGGATTTTGGAAAGCTGAAGCCATCGCGTCTTTAGTGACCCAAGCCGGATTCCAATATCTGTTGGAAGCATCGAAGCCACCAAGCGCGGCATTAATGGCACCAGCCATATCTATGCTTGAATCTGTTGCGTGGCTTGCGAAGAATTGTGTTGGATTAGCAAAAAAAGAACTTACTGTTCCTGAATTTCCTGACGCACCGCTATCAACAGCAGCCCTCATTTGTAGAGCGTTAGTAAGTAACTGCTCCGCCAAAGAACCCACCTTGGTCTCATGCAAAAAGGTAAAGTCGAACTGGCCGACCGCTGCTTCCTGCGCATAATTTGCGATCTGCCGGTTTGAAATGCCAAGAAGCTCAAAGGCGTCGTTGACTTCAGCCCCAAATTCCTGGTTAGCGGAGAAAGCAGGCTCAACTGCAATCTCCTGAATCGATTTGCCAGAAATCAACTCTTGGGCGATCTGGCCGGCTTCGAGCATATTAGCTGGCTGAACAACCGGTTGGGCATCGAGCGAACTGCCACTCTCTTGCGCAGCTTTATAGGTATCCCAGATCCCGCCCTGCGTGGACGTGGTATAGTTTCCCAAATTCAATGAGATTAGCCCACTCGATTGAACTTGATCAAATTCTTTTAAACTGCGCGGAATCGTGGGGGCACTCGGGCTAACACCGGGTCCGGAACGGAATGCTATACCTGATGAGGTAATATAATAGGTCGGATCCGTCGTTGAAAACACCTGCAACACTCCGCCAGTTGAACTTGAGTCATACGCCAAATTCTGACCTATCAATACAAGAGTATCCCCATTGCTAACGCTATATCCGACGGTCACGCCATCAGCTAATTGAATACCCTCATATGGCACATTGAATGGCGATGTTGTAAACGTCGTATCATACGCTCCGCTATTTGTGTAATGAACAATTGTCACCGTTCCATCAACATTTCTGGTTAACGTGAATGTACCACCGGAGCCAGCAGATACAACAAATTCTCCCCCGGGGCCATTATTTGAAGGTCTGAACTCAACCACGGGAGCTGTCAGGCTCCCCATTGGAATTGAAACTTGACTCAAAGTCGATTGGATTACGGCAGCTCCGCTCTGATGCACACCTTGCGCCACTATCGATTTCGCAGCAAGCGAAACGGCATGTACCGGCACCGGAGACCTAGCGACGGCAACTCCGCCATGCCGACTTACGTCGGCTTCTTTCCTCGTATGCCGACTTACGTCGGCTTCTTTCTTCGCACGCTGAACTTCTGCGCGCTTCGATTTCTCTGAAGCATCAGACCAGGCGGCGGCAGACCAATCCCCTGACGCCGTTGCGGTGTTTGATATTGTTGGATTTGATCCGTTTATCGTGCTCATGGCGTGGCTGTGCTCCCTTGGGATTGACTTGTTTAAGTGTACGCGGCGACAAACAATTGCTTAGTCAGGGCAATCCCCCCGTTTTTAATGGGGGTTTTTGTTAGAATTCAGGCGGCACGTTTCAGTTTTTGAGCGGGTGTGATCTCGCCCACAGCCATATTAGGTCGTTCGTTGTTATCTGTCCAGAGCCGTTGCCGTTGCGTAATCTTGTGCCTGCCCGATACTTTCGATGATGTGTTGGTCCAGCCACTCATGCCGCACGGTCCTGTTTTAGCGCTCAATATACGGGTCGTGGTCGAGTAGCTAGGCCATTTGGCCTTTCGCTCACAAATCAGGGGGGCGGCACCGGCGTAAACTGAGATGGCAACTGATCCAGATGCGCCCAGGGCGACTGATAAATTTTTATTCACACCCGGCAGAGAGCCTGCCAAGTTTAGCTGTTCTATAAAAGTCTGACCCGTAGTGTTGTCATATATATAAAACTTTCCAAATCCATTATTATTCGATGCGATACTAAAAGTTTCCACGTCAGCTGGGGCGTTGGCGTTGGGGTTGCCCGCGTAGTTAAAAAATTGTTCTGGCGTCGTAATGTGGGGCACCCCGCGGACCACATCAAGGCTACCAGCCCCCGTTTGCCATTCGACAGTCAGTGAATCTTTAGTATCGAAAATCAACTGGACAGTGTTGTCCGAAATGTCATTGTTAAGTGCTGGCGGCACCCCCTGGCCCGGCGAATTCCCATCGTCCCCCGTTGCTTCATCTGCGATTGAATCCAAGCCACCTTCTCCCCCCCCCTTTGTCGACGTCGATCGGGTTCGATG
>JABEUP010000050.1 GCA_013044365.1 Acidimicrobiaceae bacterium | reverse complement strand
TGGACAGGCTTAATTTCTAATGACTATTCCAACGGAGGCTTTATAACTAATGACAGGTGCCATCGACATTTTGTGCAACCTATTTACCGAAGACTGTATCCAGAAGAACTGGTACGGACCCCCCGAATTTCAGTACTTGATCAAATGGTGGCACATGGAAGACCGGGTCAAGGGAATTGAAGTGGACACCTTCGTTTCGATGATGGACGAAGCAGGTGTTTCCAAGGTGTTGATTCCGGCGGTACGCATGATGGCGGAACAAAAGAATCGAATGATTTGGGATATCACCGAGGAGGAAGTTAATTCGGTTGTTCAACAGTACCCGGACCGTTTCGTGGGAATTGCCGGGTTTAACCCATATACGCGTCTTGAAGGGGTACGCCAGGTTGAGAAAGCAGTAAAAGAATGGGGGTTTCGTGGGGTTTATATACACACCTACGGTTTCGGAATCCCGCTGAACCACCGTTTATACTACCCGCTCTATGCCAAATGTGCGGAACTGGGAGTTCCAGTTTCGATGCAGGTCGGACACTCCGCAGAGAGAATGCCAAGTGAGCTTGGCCGTCCTATGGCACTGGATGACATTGCAATCGATTTTCCGGAGCTAAAGATCGTAGGAGCCCATACTGGGTGGCCCTGGACAGAGGAAATGATCGCACTTGCCTGGAAGCATGAGAATGTCTTTTTGGGTATTGACGCGCATGCGCCCCAGTATTTGGAGCAAACTCTGGTCAACTTCATTAAAACCCGGGGCAAGAGGAAAGTGCTTTGGGGAACCAACTTCCCTGCAGTTGTACATAAAGATGCCGTGAGCTACATACGTGGGCAAATGGGTCTCAAGGATGACGTTGCCCAACTTATTCTGCACGACAACGCAGCCCGGGTATATGGATTGGATTAGTGCTCACTGAGCTATAGAAGGGAAAACCGTTGAGTATCGAAAAAGTATTGGTTGTCGGAATGGGAATGATGGGTCATGGCATTGCGCAGACCGCTGCCCAAGCCGGATTGAAGACCTATGTTTATGACAGCGAGGAAATCGCCCGGGATCGCGGAGTGGAACGCATCTCTGAGCAGATCTTAGGAAGAGTAAAGAAGGGAAAACTGACAGAGGAGGAGGGCCAAGCAATTATGGCGCGAATCATTCCTGTCTCGAGTTTCCAGGAAGCAAAAGAGGTGGATCTTGTTATAGAGGCGGTTTTTGAAAACTTGGATCTCAAGTGTGAAGTATTTCGTGCTCTTGACCAGGTGATGCCAGCAGAAACCATCTTTGCCTCGAACACTTCCGCTTTGCCGATCAGTCCGATGGCGGCGGTGACGCAGCGTCCCGACCGGTTCATTGGCGTTCATTTCCACAGCCCAGTGGTTATCATGCGTCTTGTCGAAGTTATTAGAGGTCTGAGAACCAGCGACGAAACGCTTGCAGCAGTACAGGAGTTTCTCAAAAAAGTCGAGAAGTCCCCTGTTGAGGTTAAAAAGGATTCGCCGGGATTCATCACCAACCGCGTTTACATGCCGATGTTCAACGAAGCTGTTTGGACCGTTTACGAAGGCGTAGCAACTGCGGAGGATGTCGACAAGGCAATGCGCGACGGATTCAACTTCCCGATGGGTCCGTTGCAGTTAGGTGACTTTGTGGGGCTGGATACCATGCTGCACATCTTGGAGGACCTTAACGAAAAATGTGGCGGCAATAAGTTCATTCCATGTCCACTCCACCGATCCCTGGTGGCTTCAGGTTATCTGGGAAGGAAATCAGGCCGAGGGTTTTATGTATATGAATGATTGTCATTCCTATATCAACGGATCATCCAAGCTATGAAAAAGGAGCGGTGCTAGTGGAAGACATCGTGATTGTCGGTATGGCTCGGACTCCTCTAGGTCGATTTGGTGGAACTTTCAGGGAGATTCCCGCCGCCCACCTGGGGGCGGCAGCTATTAAGGGCGCTCTCGAAAACGGGGGTGTTGCTCCGGAGGATATAGATGCAGTCTTATTCGGCAACTGCCGCCAGGCCGGTAATGGACCGAATCCGGTTCGTACTGCCGCAGTAAAAGCTGGGATTCCAATTACTGCGCCTGCGGTAACAATCAATATGGCCTGCCCTTCGGCAATGAAAACTGTGATGCTTGCGAGCCAGTCGATCTGGACTGGGGAATCCCGCACACTGGTTGCCGGTGGCATGGAGTCAATGAGCACCATGCCGTTTCTGTTGAAAAATATCCGATGGGAAGGCATTAAGCTGGGTAATCGACTTCTGGAGGATTCGTGGAGCGATACCGTCGATCCGCTGTGCAACATGACCATGGGTCAGACTGCTGAAAATCTCGCGAAAAAATACAAGATCAGCCGAGAATCCCAGGATGAATTTTCTTTGCAGTCACACCAAAAAGCTGCCAGCGCCGAAGACAACGGATACCTGAAGTGGGAGACTGTCTCGTCCGCAGCTTTCGACGGACCGGGCTTACCCTTGCAGGGATTAGACCACGACGAGTCGATCCGACGCGACAGCACCCTGGAAAGGTTGGCCCGATTGCGCCCGGCCTTTGAAGATGATGGAACAGTGACTGCCGGTAACTCATGCAGCATGGGCGACGGAGGAGTGGCGCTTGTCGTTACCGGCCGTACTCAGGCAGAGGAAAAGGGTTGGACCCCGTTGTTCTCTGTTGTTTCATTTGCTCAGATTGCCGTGGAGCCTGCCTTTATGGGAGAAGGTCCGGGCGTGGCAATTCCCGCTGCGCTGGGGAAAGCTGGAATGACGCTTGCTGATATGGATTTTATCGAGGTCAACGAAGCCTTTGCGGTCCAGGTGCTTGCTAATGAGCGCGTGCTTAACTGGAATCGGGATCGAGTGAACGTCCATGGGGGTGCAATCGCGTTAAGCCATCCGACAGGAATTTCAGGTGCGAGGATCTTGATGTCGCTCTACAACGTTCTTCGTGTGAATGACTCAGAACTGGGAGTTGCCAGTATCTGTGGTGGCGGAGGGGTTAGCACCGCCATGGTTATTCGCCGGGAAAGTTAATTGGAGGATCCGTGGGCAGTTTGATCAGGTTGGATATTGAACAGAATGTGGCACATGTGACAATTGATCGTCCAGAGGCCATGAATTCCCTCAACGAATCGGCATTAGGAGAACTGGATGAAGCTTTTTACAGTGTCGCAACCAACGAAGGGATTCGAGTCGCGGTTGTAAGCGGTGCTGGACAGCGGGCATTTTCAGCGGGCGCTGATTTGAAGGAGCTTGAGTCAAAGAGTTCCTCAGGCATGCTGAACCTGTCCGAGCAGGCTCAAGCACTGTTTCAGAGAATCGAAGGAATCGGCAAGCCAGTTATTGCGGCGGTAAATGGCTTGGCGTTGGGCGCCGGATTTGAATTGTGCCTGGCATCAACCTTGCGGATCATGTCCGATTCAGCGCGGATCGGTTTTCCGGAAATTACCCTGGGCGCTATTCCTGGTTATGGGGGTACACAGAGGCTGACACGTTTAATCGGACAGGGGGCCGCGTTGGAAGTGTTGCTCACTGGGGAACTCATTCCAGCGTCAAGAGCATTTGAACTTGGTATTGCAAACAGGATTGTCCCCCAAGACGAACTGCTGTCAGTGGTAAATACCCTGGCCCAACGTTTGGCAGGTTTTAGTCCTCTTGCGATGAAAGTCCTGCTCCAGGTTGTCTATTTAGGTAAAGAGAGTCCTCTTCAAACTGGTTTTGCACTTGAGCGCATGGGCATTGCAGCACTGTTTGCCAGTGACGATCTCCGCGAAGGAATTGCGGCATTCAGGGAGAAGCGTGTTCCAATATTTCGTGGGTGTTGAGGCAGGCAGTGTCAGATGAGTGATGTAGTACTAGTTGAACGTGACAACGGAATCGCACGAGTGACGCTGAACCGACCCGAAGCGATGAATGCGCTGAACCGGGAGCTTTTTATTGAATTGAGGAGGATCCTCGGCGAGATTGACGCCGATCCGGACGTCAAAGTTTGCTTGATCGAGGGCGCAGGTGGGCGTGCTTTTTGCGTTGGCGTGGATTTGAAGGAGCGCCAGAATATTCATGATCATCAAGCCGATGAATACCGCAAGAGCGTAGTCTTTCCGTTCTACCTGGGAGCGCATGAGCGCACCAAGCCAATGATCGCTGCTGTGACTGGCTACTGTCTCGGCGGAGGATTCGAGTTGGCACTTGCAGCAGATGTGATTATTGCTGGGGAGTCAGCTCAGTTTGGGTTGCCCGAGGCGCGCTGGGGGTTGATTCCAGCGGGCGGTGCTTTACAGATGCTCACCAGAATTATAGGTCCTCTTCGTACTAAGGAGTTGGCGCTAACGGGGCGCCGAATCAGTGCGCAAGAAGCTCATTCGATGGGTGTGGTCTCACACCTGGTGCCCGATGACGAGGTTGGCGACAAGGCAATTGCCACCGCGAAGATGATTACCGAGAATGTGCAGATGGCAGTTCAAGGTGTGAAACGCTCGGTTGACCACTTGGTCGGTTTTAGGGAAGGGTTTGGTTACGATATCGAAGTTTCAAACGTGTGCTACTTCTCACCGGAGCGAAAGGCTGCCCTGGGAAAGTTTGGCAATCAGAAGGAAAATCCTTCATCTGGTGAGAACGCGCAAGGGGAAGATAAATGAACAAAGTTGCAGTAATCGGGGCTGGAAGTATGGGTCGGCAAATTGCCGTCCACTGTGCCATCAAAGGTCTCAAGGCTTCTCTTTATGACATGTCGGGCGAGGTGCTATCAAAGGCGCAACAGTTTTCTGATGAATATTTGGAATCACGCGTCCAAAAGAATCGCCTGACCCGTGAGGAGAGTGACAGGGCAAGATCCAGACTTGAAATTTCCTCTTCCGTCGAGGAATGTGTTAGCGGAGCAACCGTGGTTATTGAAGCCATAATTGAGGATTTTTCGCTGAAAGCTGAATTGTTCGGGAAATTAGGTGCACTTTGTCCACCACCAACGATCCTGGCATCGAATAGTTCAAACATAGTTTCATCAAGGTTGGCGAGAGTAACACAGGGGCCGGAGCGCGTTATAAATTTGCATTTCTTCAACCCGGTCCTAGCTATGGATCTAGTGGAGGTGGCGCTTCATCCGGAAGTTTCTCCAGAGGTTGAGCATGCCGCCCTCAAGTTCTGTCGCGAAATCGGACGAACATCGGTAGTAGTGCGTAAGGAAGTTCCCGGCTTCATTGTTAACCGAATATTCCGGGCGTTAACCCGGGAGGCGATGAATCTTCTTGAAGGTGGATATGCATCTGCGGAGGATATTGATCTTGCGGTTACCAGAGGGCTTGGTCACCCAATGGGTCCGTTTTACCTTATGGATGTCGCCGGTGTTGATGTGAGCTATTTGGCAAGGCTTGATGAATACCAGGAAACGGGTAATGAGGCGTCAAAACCGAATCAGATTCTGGAGCAGCTGTATCGGGAAGGGCGATGGGGAAAGAAAGTTGGGCATGGATTTTACGAATATCCCGATGCTGATTCCGGTGGGAAAGCATGAAACAGCTGGATAGCTTCGAGGAACTCCTACCAGTAATAAAGACTGGCTCACGGATCGTCATGCATTCCGCTGCCGCGGAGCCGTTATGGCTCGGAGAGCAGATGGCGCAATGGGGTTTGGATCTGCGAGATCTGGAAGTGTATATGTTGTCACCGATGAAGGCGGTACCTTTTGCAGCCCTTGCTCCAGAGCACTTGAAAATTCATGCCTGGGTTCCTGGACATGGTCTTAGAGGGGTATCGGGTGGTAATAGCGTCGAATATTACAGATTTCCACTTTCAGAGATACCCGGTCTGTATTTGTCAGGCAGCGAAATAGCCGATATTTTATTCCTACATCTTTCGCTACCCGATAAGTACGGGCGATTCTCGCTTGGAGTGTCTGTTGATTACATGCCGGCGGTGTTGGCGACCCACCCGCTGGTGGTGGCAGAAGTCGATCCCAACATGCCCTTTACGGTGGGCGACACCTATGTGACCGAGGACCAAATTGATTACTGGTTCTCCACCGATGAGGGTCCGCTTATTGTTCCTTCACCTTCTATTGACGAGGGCGAGCGGCGAATTGCGCAGATGGTTGCTGATTTGATTTCCGATGGTGCTATTCTCCAAACTGGTGTTGGATCTATTCCCGACGCGATGTTGCAGGAGTTGGCTTCCAATCCGCCCCGCGATTTGGGAATCCATACCGGCATTTTTACCGACGGTGTGGTTGAGCTGGCTCATACCGGAAATGTAACAAACTCCACCAAACCTGGTTCGTCGCATAAGATGGTGACTGCCATGGCGTGGGGGAGTCCTGAGTTATATAAATATCTTGACGGAAATGATGATGTCGAGTTCAAGGCGTGTTCGTATACCCATGACCGGAAGATACTTTCCGCGATGGAGCATCTCCATGCGGTAAATAGCGCTTTACAGATAGACCTTTTGGGTAGGGTAAACGCCGAGTGGCTTAAGGGTCGGATAATTTCAGCTCCAGGCGGACTTCCAGACTTTGCATCAGCTGCTCATGCGGCTTCAAAGGGCCTAAGCATCATTGCACTTCGAGCTACCTCCCGAGATGGACTCACAAGCAACATAACGCCAACGTTTTCTGTTGATGTGCCAGTCACTCTGGCCCCTGATAACGTTGACTTTGTCGTGACAGAATTCGGGACCGCTGATTTGCGGGGACTTTCCTCCTCGGGTTGGGCCAAAGAGTTGATAAAGGTGGCCCATCCGGATTTTCGCAGTGAACTCGCTCGTAGCATTGCTTAGTTTATAAAAAAATACTTCATAAAGGAGAGAACCTAGTGGCTGGAAGTTTGACTCAACTAACTCGGCAGGGCGATGTTCTATTGCTGGAATTCAACAATCCGGGGATGCTTAATGCTCTAGATGTGGGAATGGCCGCGGAGATTGTCGAGATATTAGAGTCGGTGAACGCTGACGATACTCCTGTGATTGTCATGACCGGCACCGGACGGGCGTACTGCGCTGGTGGTGATATCAAGCTGATGGCACGTGGCGACGCTGGAGTCGACTACATGCGGCGTATGAACCGGCTGGTGAAGTCCATGGCTTGCTGCGATTCGGTGATCGTCTCGGCTGTGAATGGTTTCGCTTATGGTGGTGGATTTGACCTGGTGTTGGCTAGTGATATGGCCTTTGCGTCTTCTGATGCAAAACTAGCTATGGTTCATGGGGATATAGGTCTCGTCCCCGACATGGGGTCACATTTTTTTCTCCCACGAGTGGTTGGAATGAACACCGCCAAAATGCTCCTGTGGACGGGGGAGCCAATTGATGCGGACGAAGCAATGCGTTTGGGCATCGTAAACAAAGTGATAGCACCCGAACACCTGGTGCCCGAGACTTTGGAATTTGCCGAGCGATTGGCTCATAGACCACGGGAAGTGTTGCGTCTTTCAAAGCGGCTTTTGAATGGTTTGCCCACCATGACGCTCGATGATGTGCTAGAAGCGGAATCTGAAGCTCAGGTGAAGCTTTTCGGGGCCGACGATCACCGAGCGCGTCTAAAGGCTCTGTTGGATAACCGTAAATCCAACTAGTACGAACTCAGGCAAAATGCGCTCGGTCAGGTGGTAATCAAGACAGGGAGACCTGGGAAGTTAGAGATTTCCTCTGGTATGTCAGTCATCCATTTTGAACCAAGGTTTAAATAGGCCGTTTGGAGTCTCCCAGGTTCGAAGAAGTCTCTGATAAAGTTCTTGGCGTTGCAAGCGTGCACGCAGTTCCCTGGGAGCAAGTTGGACTTCAGCTGCCGGAAGGGGCGGCAGAACAGGTTGACGAACTGCAGAACTTTATTCTGGTTTTGTCCATACCGCCATTGTCTCACCCGAGTTCATCACTCGGATAGTCGGCGTCCATTTTCTTAGAGGAGGGTCAGTCTAATGTGAGACCCTTAAGATCGGGTTTACGGATTTAGGAGGCTATTTGCGAGGAGGCGAACAAGGCGAAGGCGCCGGGACACCGATGACACCACGCGGGTTATTGTTAGCGAAGCCCCGGGGCAGAGTTGCAAACTACCCACAGCGCATCGGCAAAGGCCATCTAGCGTTTATCCGCGAAGCCGGTCACCCCGGTATGTGTCAACCTTTCACGGAACTCCGCAGAAAATCCTGGACCACCTGTCGCATTCTCTGTAGCGATGGCCGACTGCATCGGCAATTTGTACAACATAGAGAGGCGGGACAGTTCAAAGAACTGTCCCGCCTTGGTTGAGTTTGAATCTCTAGAGCCAGCCAAGAGTCCGTTAATACTCTCATGATTGTTGAAGCCCATATATCTATGGCGACACTTCTTCGAGGTCTCTACCTCTCGTTGCGGGAGCTAACTGTACTAGCAATGCACCAACAATTAGGAATCCGCAAATGAAAAGTAATGCGGATAAGGATGACATTTTAGGTGCCAACGGAGCTATAACTAGAAGCCCGATTCCACCACCGATGTGGCCACATCCGTCTACTAACCCGAAACCAGTTGTTCGTGCTCTACTCGGAAAGGATTCGGCGGACAATGCGTATGTCGGAGATACCCACATATTGAACCCAACAAACACAACGCCAGATCCTATAAAGCTCATAATAATGTGAGTCCCCGCCTCAGCTACGAGAATCCCGCCAACCAAGGTGATAGCCGCAGAGATCGGAAGCCAATACTTTCGCTCAATCGAGTCACCCCAAAGTGAGGTTATGATTGTACCGATAATAAACCCGATTACTCCAACTGCAACAATCACTCCTGCTTCTGGAGGTGGATAGTGAATGGTGGTGAGTATAGATGTAAAACCAGCACCAAAAGCATATACAGTTACGTAGGAGACGATCCACACCAGAACAAGAACGAAAAATCTGCGCACATATCGCGGGTTTCTGAATATCTCCGCATACGGGTTCGTATCTTTTTGCTTATCTTCTAGAGGTACAACGTCCGGTAAGGGGCCAAGTGGCCCACTTCTCTTTAGTACTACTGCCTCCATCCGTTCGACAATGGTCCTTGCCCGGTCAATCTTGTTTTGACCAATAAGCCACCTTGGAGATTCTGGAAGTTCAATTCTGAGAAGTACTCCGAACACTGCTAGCAATGCACCTATCCCATAAACATATCTCCAGCCGTTGCCAAAAGTCTTGCTTGCCATAGCAAATGGAAGTCCGGTAGGCCACGGTGACGAAGGAGTCGTTAGGATAAGGGCAAGCCAAATTGCGACAAAAGCACCAACTGCAGACATGACGAAGACCATTGAAGTGAAACGCGCACGGGCCTTTACCGGAGCAGTTTCACCAATATACGTATTTATAACAGCCATGTCTGCGCCAATACCAATTCCGGTTACGATTCTCGCTGCAATAAAGTTGGCGTAGTCGGGTGTGAGGGCAGTATAAAGGGATCCTAACCCCGTTATGACCATGGTTATCAGCAGCATATTTCGTCGACCAATGCGATCAGACATCGGAGTAAGTATCAGTGCTCCTACCACATATCCTGCAAGGTTAAGAAAAACCGGCAGTGATAGTGATGACAGCGCAGTCTCTGGGGTACAGCCTGGTTTTAAAGCTGCACACGTTTGAATAAAAGATACATTTATATCGAATATATCGAAAAATGTAAACAAGAAGCCTACCCCAAGAATGATGAGATAGATGTAGGGTAGAGGCCAGGCATTGAGTCTGTCCAGCCTCGCTAATAGATTACGTGCTTCAATTTCTCCAGTTTCTTCAGAGTGCACCTGGGTGCTCACTTGATCCCCCTTGCTAAGTTACTCAATTGTGTTACGTTTACGACCACATCCAAGAATCTTCACTGTCGATAGATGGTGTAGCCAGGCATTGATGTTGGACTAATCCCCCCGTCCCTCCCACCGTAGGTGACATTTGTCACAGTTTAGTCATAGATTTAGTGGACAGTCAATTTTAGAACTTAACGTTTAGGCATCACATTAATAATCAATTACGATAGTCCCACAAGTTGCTCCACGATAGCCGAGCGGTGTGATCCTGGTGGCGGGCTGGCGGTGCGATTCTCAATGAATCCTTGTTGGCAACAGGGCAAAGTTCCTTCAGGGTTCTCGGGCGGATCAGCGTCCTTTCCAGTCCGCCGGACGCTTTGCATTGAAGGAAGCATGAAATTCCGCAAAATCCTCACTATTCATCAAGAGCGCCTGTGTCACCGCTTCCAACTCCAAAGCACCAGATAGAGACATATCGAGCTCTCGGGACAAGAGTGACTTGGTCTGGGCGTAAGCAAAGAATGGGCCGGTGGCGAGCCTCTTAGCCAGGACGTTCACCGTCTCTTCCAACTGATTATCTTCAACCAGTTGGGAGACCAGTCCGTACTTGTCAGCTGTCTCAGCATCAATTGTGTCGCCCAACATCAAAAGTTGTGTCGCACGTCCCAAACCAACGATTCGCGGAAGTAAATAGGCCGAACCCATATCAGCACCAGCTAACCCGACTTTAGTGAATAAAAATGCAAACTTTGCGGAACGCGAAAGTATTCTGAAGTCTGATGCCAAAGCAATTACAGAACCAGCGCCGGCAGCGATACCTTGGATTTCTGCGATTATCGGTAGCGGACACTCTCTCATGGCCTTCACTACACTACCCGTCATTCTTGTAAAGTCTAAAAGTTCATCGGGTCGCATTTTGAGCAGCTCGCTCATGATTTCGTTGACGTCACCCCCAGAAGAAAACGCTCTTCCTTCTCCTCGTATTATGACCACCCTGACATCTTCCCTAAGTGGCAATTCATTCAGGAAATCACGAAGGTCTGCGTAACTTTGGATAGTAAGGGCGTTCAACTTCTCGGGGCGATTAAGGGTAATCTTTGCAATTTGATCTTTTATCTCCAGGTTGAAATGCTCGGATTTATTCGTAAACGGAATGGTTCCTCTTAGCACAGCCATTTCAAAATACCTCCTAATCGTCTAACACGTTGCTGACTTTCAATTCTGATTCTTGTTCTGGCCTGTTCGAAACGACGATTGACCGATAACGTGCGCTGTATCCCAGAAGTACCTTTATAGACTCTCATCGCACGTACATCCAGGTTGGATATCGCTATGTACAAACTGGTAAGTTGGGGATTCCGAACTTGCTGAGACATTAGGTCCGGTCAACGTACCAACGTTTCAACCCGCCATTGTCAAGCCACCACTTACGCTGATCACCTGTCCTGTAACATATGACGCTTGCTCTGATGCCAGGAAGGTAACTACGTAGGCAATTTCCGAAGGATCACCTAGGCGTCTAAGCGGAACTGCACGAATTAACGCTGCCTGTAGTTTTTCACTTTCAGACCTAAATAGTGGAGTATCGGTTGGGCCAGGAGCAACGCAGTTTACATTAATATTATGACGGGCCATTTCTCGAGCTAAAGACTTCGTGAAGGCAATGACTCCACCCTTGGCTGCCGCATATACGCTTTGCCCTAAGCTTCCGACCCTTCCTGCATCACTAGAAAGATTTACAACCCACCCACGTATTCCTTTCTCGACCAATGGCGGCAGAAACGTGTGGCACATATTGATTTCGCCCATGAGATTGAGAGCAACAACCCTGTCGATAAAGTCAGGCTCATTATTTAAGAAAGGTATGGTTACACCCCATCCAGCGCCATTCACAAGGATGTCACAGACCCCAAGTGCTGATTCTACCTTCGGACGAAGAATCTGTATGCTTTGTCTACTCGTAACATCAACCAAAAAGGCCTTAGCCTTACCGCCATTTTGGCTTATAGTTTTGACAGTTTCCTCGGCAGCTTCGAGATTAATGTCCGCAACTGCAACATCTGCGCCGGATGCAGCCATAATAAAGGCGACCTGGCGCCCTATCCCTGAACCAGCACCAGTTATTATTGCCCTATGGCCAGTTAGATCAATGTTCATTTTCCTACCTTCCAGAAATAAATGCACTCAATCGTCGCTTCGCCTCGTCAGAAGCGTGGAGCGACCTCTGTTCAAATAATTCACCTGCGTATCCGTCGTTGGTACTAAAAAGATTGATGCACCGCTTTATTGTCAACTGTGCTGGACCGGCAAAGTTTAATAACAAAGTGATGACCTTTTCTAACTTAGGCTCCGGCTCCTCATCCTTCAAGCACCACTCGGCTATGCCTAAATCGCGAGCTTCGGTTCCACCAATCATCTCTCCGGGTAAGATCTGTCGTAAATCTGTGCCTCTGCCGATCAGTCCTGCCGACCGTTGACTGCCACCACCAGCAGGAAGTAATCCAATACAGACTTCAGGAGATCCAATATATGAGGCGGAGAAAGCGATGAGCAGATCTGGTGCTAACGATAACTCAAGCCCACGTCCGGCGACCGCGCGGGTCAAGGCCGCGACTGTCGGCATCGGCACCTGCTCCCAGGCCAAATATGAATTCTGAATAGGACGAGGGAAACTGTTCCGCCTGGAAAAATCATTATTATCGAGCGCGCCCACCATCTGCGCTACATCGCCGCCGGCCGAGAACTGACGACATCCCCGGACCACAACCAATGCCGGATTCACTTGCTGTTTAGCTTTCAAAGCTGGATCGAAATGATCTAGAAATGTGTCATTTATGGCAGTCACCGGAGGACGATCGAATACCAGCGTCGCTAAACGATGGTTAAGTTTTAGGCCTAGCAATTCTGATCCCCCCCCTTTGGGCACAGCAAAAACCCGTTCGATCCGTCTAGTGGCGCAATACTAGCAACGCCGTTTCGTCAAATGCAAAATCGGCCGTTCCACCTTTCCGGCCAATGTAGATCGGCGCTACTCCTCTGGCTAAGCAGGGGCTCGAAATGACGTCCTCCCAAAAAATGTATTGAACCGGGTCATACTCCATGAAAGTTGCGCAGGCGGGTCGAACCCGACGCTTTAAAGCGGAGTAGTCGGCTTTGTGGTGGGGGTCTTTCTAAGACTTGAGCTGGATGAGTTAGTGACTCTCAAGTTCGGTTCTCAGGGAGCGCAACCCGGCAACGGGTTGTGAATACCCTACAGATTGAGTCTTAGGGAGGGGCTTTCTCTGCGCCGTAAAGGATGGGCCTCTTTCTGGATTTCGGTAATGACCCGTTGGAGATATTTTGACGTCCTCCCCAGGGATAAATCCGGGGGATTCCCGAAGGCCAGTAACTCATGCCGCTGATCCTTCCGGGAGTTGACGCTTCTTCGGGCCGCTGTGCTTATGAGCGTGCGGTGTCCCTCCACGTCCTGCGACCGCGAGTCCCGCGGCGAGAATGTTGCGTGCTGCATTTATGTCCGCGTTAGCTTCATAGCCACAGGTGACACAGCTAAAGACCGCTTGACTCTTGCGGTTGTTGGCTGCGACACTTTCACACTGTCGACAGGTCTGGGATGTGTAGCTGGGGTTTACTGCAATGACAAGGACAGGGGAGGTGGCGTTAGCGGCCTTGTCGGTGAGGCGTTTTCTAAATAGGGACCAGGCCTGAGACTGAATTGAGCGATTCAAACCAGCCTTTTGGCGTACATTCCTGCCTGGATTGTCCAAAGTGCCTTTGGCGCTTTGGACCATGTTCTTGACTTTCAGATCCTCTACTGCAATAAGGTCGTAGTCCCGCACCAGATTGGTGGTTGTCTTTTCGATCCAATCCCTGCGCCGATCTGTCTCTCTGGCGGAAAGCTTGGCGACTTGTAGTTTCGTTCCGGCTCTTCTGTTAGAGCCCTTGGTCTGCCTGGAGAGCTTGCGTTGCAACCTCCGTTTGCGCTGGGCCTCACCGGGACTCAGCAACTTGGGCATTCGGAGGTGTCCGCCATTAGAAGTCGTGACGGAAGCAGCTATCCCCATATCCAAGCCAACTACTAAAACAGTTGGCTTGCGTTGGAACAGGAGTTGGGGCTGGGTGAAGCTCACCTGCCATCTGCCGGCACGATCCAGTGTTACCCTGGCTGAAGTTGAGGCTTCGATCTCTGGCCAGGGGCGCGTGAGCCTGAACTGGACCCATCCGGTCTTGGGCACCAGCACCTCTCCCCACTTACG
>JABEUP010000049.1 GCA_013044365.1 Acidimicrobiaceae bacterium | reverse complement strand
GTCCTGGCGTCTCTGTTTTTTTCTCTCAGCTGGATAACGTCAACTCCACCTTTTAGCGCCTCGGTTACAAAGACGGCCAGGTCATCTCTTAGGGGGGTGCAGAGATATAGGCTTCTTGTCGTGAGATCAAACTTTGGGTTGCCGGTCATTTTACTGTTTTTGCCTTCATCTCTGCTTTAAACTCTCTTACTTTGAGCAGCGAATCCGGATCAGTGATATCTGCAAGAGAACGAAACGTTCCAGGTTCGCCAAATGGCTGGCTCACCTCGCGCCAGCCGGGAATATCCACGCCAAGTTGTTTGCCAAGGAGAGCCACGAATATCCGGGCCTTCATGTCGCCGAATCCGGGCAGCTTCTTAATCCGGCCGTAAAGCTCCTTGCCATCTTTGGCATTTTGCCATAATTGACTTGTGTTGTTTCCGTAATCGGTGGCGATAACAGTACAAACTTCCTGAACCCGCTTCGCCATTGAAGCAGGATATCGGTGAAGAGCCGGTTTAGCGGCGAAGATTTGCTCCAGCCGGACCGGATCCAACGAGGCGATATTTTTGGCGTCAAGTTTCTCGCCCAGCCGTTGGCTCAGCAGGAGTGGTGCGGTAAAAGCCTTCTCAAGAGTTATCTGCTGGTCAAGAACAAGACCGATCAGCAATGCCAGCGGCGAATTTGAAAGAAGTTTGTCAGCGTCCCTGTTTTGAGATATGGCAAGTTTCGTCATATTTAGTCACCTCCTATCGGGAATTGGAATTTCGTGTTTCTTGGTTTGATGAGAAAAGTATGTCGGCGAGAGTAGGGAACCTTCAAATGCGGGGAAATATTTTCTTCCCAATTTGTTGGTCGAGTTATCTTTGCTAAAGATCTTGAATCTCCCGCCTACAGGTTTGCACGTCTAGGGTCCATGGAATTTGGATCTATTCCAAAGTGGTTGATGGCGTCCTGAACTTCCTCGGCCTTGGCCGCACCGCTGGACATGAGTCCATAGAGTACCGAAACGACAATATGTGCCGCGTCGATTTCGAAGTGGCGCCTCAGCGCCTCACGGGTGTCGGATCTTCCAAATCCATCGGTTCCAAGCGGGATAAATACATCGCGGGGAATGAATCTGCCAATCTGATCCGGGACGATCTTCATGAAGTCGGTCACAGCTACCACCGGCCCGTCGTCGTGCGAAAGAATTTTAGTCACGTAAGGTATCCTTGGGGGAGATGTCGGGTTGAGGCGGTTCCATCTCTCCAACTCGAGGCCGTCCTCTCTGAGGTTCTTGTAGGAGGTGACGGAATATAAGGTCGCTGCGACGCTATATTTTTCGGCAAGAATTTCCTGTGCCTGCTTGGCCAAGTGCCATGTCGGACCCGAAAAAAGAATTGTTGCCTTCCGGGGTACGTCAGTGTTTGGAATCGCTGGAGCATCAAGCCATTTGTAGATTCCCTTGATCACCCCCTCCTGAATCTCTTCGAAGGTTGACCCATCGGGTAACGAAGGTTGCACATAGTTTTCGTTGTAAAGGGTTATGTAGTAGATGCAATCCCTGGCATTCTCACCATACATGTCCTCGAAACCGTGCCTAATTAGTATCCCGAGTTCGTAGGCGAAAGACGGGTCGTAGGCCAAGACACTAGGCACAGTCGAGGCCAGGACGTGCGAGTGGCCATCAGCGTGTTGCAGCCCTTCACCCAAGAGTGTTGTTCGTCCAGCGGTGGCGCCAAAGAGAAATCCCTTTGCACGAGCGTCGCTGGCTGCCCAAATCAGATCACCTGTCCTTTGAAATCCAAACATCGAGTAAAAGATGTACATGGGTATCATTGGCTGACCGAAGTTTGCGTAAGACGTACCGGCCGCGGTAAATGAGGCCATCGATCCAGCTTCGGTGATACCTTCCTCGAGAATTTGGCCATCGGTTGATTCCGCATAGGAAAGCAGAAGACCGGCGTCAACCGGGGTGTACCTTTGCCCCTGAGACGAGTAGATCTTGACCTCTTTGAAAAGCGCATCGAGGCCGAAAGTTCGAGCCTCATCCGGGACAATCGGAACAATCCGACGGCCAACCGAAGGATCCCTAACCAGGTTGCGCAACATCTTGGCGAAAACCATTGTCGTTGATACTGGAAGTTTCGCAGAACCTAAAAAGAATTCGGAGATAGTTTCCATGGTCGGTGGTTCCAGCGGTTTTGATCGCACAATTCGTGATGGAATCGGTCCACCAAGAGATCTTCTACGAGATATCAGGTACTCGAATTCTTCTGATCCTTCCTTGGGCCGATAGTAAGGAGGAAGTTTGATGTCAAGCAGTTCCTCGGGGATTTCTTCATGCAGTCTCAACCGGTCCCGAAGTCTAAGTAATTGGGCCTTGTTCATCTTTTTGATTTGGTGAGTCGCATTGCGTGCTTCGATCTCAGGTCCAAGCGTCCAACCCTTGATTGTCTTTGCCAGAATTACTGTCGGCGACCCTTCGTTTTCCGTGGCTGCTTTATATGCGGCGTAGAGCTTTCGATAATCATGGCCGCCTCTGGGCAGGTCTTGTAGTTCCTTGTCACTTAGGTGTTCAACCATTTTGCGCAGACGCGGATCCGGTCCGAAGAAATGTTCCCTAATGTACTCTCCAGATTCGGTGGCATACTTTTGAAAATCTCCGTCAAGAGTTGTGTTCATCTTGTTGAGGAGGACTCCGTCGATGTCAAGAGATAGAAGTTTGTCCCAGGCGCTTCCCCAGATGACCTTGATCACATTCCAGCCAGCACCGCGGAATACAGCCTCAAGCTCTTGAATGATCTTTCCGTTACCTCGTACTGGACCGTCGAGTCTTTGCAGGTTGCAGTTGACTATGAAGATTAAGTTGTCCAACTTTTCCCTGGCTGCGAGGGAAAGAGCTCCAAGAGTTTCGGGTTCGTCAACTTCGCCGTCGCCCACGAAACACCAAACTCTGCTTGAGGAGGTGTCGGCGATTCTCCTGTGCTCAATGTACTTGTTGAATCTGGCTTGGTAGATAGCATTTATTGGTCCCAGACCCATTGACACGGTCGGAAATTGCCACAAATGCGGCATCAGGCGGGGATGAGGATATGACGAGAGTCCGATTCCCCCAACCTCCTGGCGGAAATTGTCCAATTGGGTTTCGCTGAGCCTTCCTTCCAAAAACGCTCTGGCGTACACGCCCGGGGAAGCGTGCCCCTGTATAAATACTTGGTCGCCAAAATTTCCGTCGGCCTTTCCCCTAAAGAAATGGTTAAATCCAACTTCATAAAGGGAGGCTGACGAGGCATATGTTGCAAGGTGTCCACCAATGCCGTCAGAAAGGATATTTGCCCGAGTAACCATAACGGCGGCATTCCAGCGGATAAAAGCCCTAATGCGTCTTTCCATATTTTCGTCACCCGGGAACCATGGTTCTTGTTCTGCGGGGATTGTGTTTATGTATGGAGTCGAAACTGAAGCCGGGAATCCCACCTGAGTTTCCCGAGCCTTCTCCAGTAGCTTCATCAGCAGGTATGTTGCTCGTGGTCGACCTTTGGAATCGATTACGGAGGCCAATGAGTCAACCCATTCTTGGGTTTCCTCAGGGTCAGTATCTGGTAATTGATGTGAGAATCCGTCAAATATCACGTGTTCCATATTTCCACTCTTTAGAAGTCAAATAAAGTAGTTCAAGGCGTTTGTTAGCTACCCTATGCACCTTGATACCCTATGGTTAACCGGATCATAGATTTGTATTCAGCTATTAATAATCTAGAGCGGAAACTGGAAATTCGCTGCGAGGCTTCGAGAGGCTGACATATGAGTGAAGTTATTTATACCGATGGAGCATGTTATGGAAATCCCGGACCAGGAGGATGGGCATGGGTTCGGGAAGACGGGGTTTCGGGAGGCGGATATGAGGTCCATACGACGAACCAACGCATGGAGACCAAGGCTGTTCTCGAGGCAATAAAAGCTCATGAGGGTGAACTGGCGATTTATTCAGACTCAGCCTACGTCGTTAACTGTTTCCAGAGCAGTTGGTGGAAGGGTTGGGAAGCCAGGGGGTGGAGGACTGCCAAGGGTGATGCCGTCGCTAATCAGGATATATGGCGTCCGTTGATTCAGCTCTACAAGGATCGCAGGATGGTAACGTTCCATAAAGTTAAGGGCCATTCCGGTATAGCACTCAATGAGAAAGCCGATCAACTTGCCAACGAGCAGGCTACCAAAGCGGCGAGCATCGGAATGGGAAAGTCGGATTTTGGCCAGGGACGGCTCTTTTAAAGATATGCGTACTCGTTGCCTGCTTGCCACCTTTCGACTCTTTGGACTGCCAATTATTTCGCAACTTTTCATTAGATCCGGGGTGGCGGCGGTTCGGTTGATCTAAGTTTGTCGTATGGAGATTTCTGAGCTTTCTGCTTTTATTACAGGTGGTGCTTCAGGCTTGGGTGCCGCCACTGCTAAACATTTATCCGATCTTGGCGCGCTTGTCACCATCTTTGATCGCGACGAAGACCGTGTAGCTTCCAAGGCGCAGGAAATTGGTAATTCTGTTAATTGGGCTACCGGAGACGTGACTGTCGAGGTTGATGTGGTGCGAGCACTGCAAAAGGCAGTGGAGTCCCGGCCGTTGCGTTTGGTCGTAAACTGCGCCGGGATAGGACATGCCGGAAGGGTTGTAAACAGGGATGGCACACCTCATGATTTGGCCGCTTTTGAGAGGATCATTCGAACCAACTTAATTGGGACCTTCAATGTGCTAAGGCTGGCGTCATCATTAATGGCCTCGAATGAACCGATGGGCGACAACGAGCGGGGAGTGGTGATTAATACTGCTTCGGTGGCGGCGTACGATGGCCAGATCGGTCAAATTGCGTATTCTGCTTCCAAAGGAGGTGTCGTTGGGCTTACGCTACCTGCGGCAAGAGATCTTTCCAGCGTAGGAATTCGAGTTATGACGATCGCACCGGGAATCATTGATACTCCGCTATTAGGACAGCTTCCCGAAGAGGCTCGAGCGGCTCTCGCTTCCAGTGTGCCATTCCCTAAAAGATTGGGAATCCCACTAGATTATGCGCTTCTAGTCGAAATGATAGTTAAAAATGGCTACCTCAATGGCGAGGTGATCAGGCTTGACGGGGCCCTTAGAATGGCACCCAAATAGGCCTCGAAATAGCTTGACGTTTTGGGCTAATCTAGCAATATGAAATACCTAGAAGTGTCAGGCGTGAAAGTTTCGTCTATCGGTCTCGGGACTTGGCAATTCGGTTCCAAGGAATGGGGTTATGGTGCCGAGTATGCAGAGAAGACCGCATTTGATCTTGTTCACAGAGCTCTTGAGCTTGGGGTGAACCTAATCGACACTGCTGAATTTTATGGTTTCGGCAAATCTGAGACGGTAGTGGGGAAAGCAATTTCCGGCCTGCGAGATCAGGTTTATATTGCCACCAAGCTGTTCCCAATTTTTCCAATCCGTTCTTTGGTGCGATCTCGGGCTCAGGCAAGTGCAGCCAGGCTCCAAGTCGATTCCCTTGACCTTTATCAGTTGCACTGGCCAAATCCGGTTGTACCGATATCTGAGACTACAAAGGGACTTCGGGAGTTACTGAATGATGGATTGGTTGCAAACGTGGGAGTTTCAAACTTTTCACTAAACCAATGGAGAAGCGCGGAGATATCGTTAGGAAAGCCGATAATTTCGAATCAGGTTCACTTTTCTCTTTTGACTCGGGGCCCAGAAGCGGAGTTGCTCCCTTTCGCGCAGGCAAATAACAGGATGATCATTGCGTATTCCCCGCTTGAACAGGGAGTACTGAGTGGAAAGTACAGCTCAAGTAACCGCCCAAAAGGGATGAGGGCTGCTCGAAAGTTCTTTTATCCGGTAAATCTGAACAGGGTAAGACCGCTGTTGGACAAGTTGGCTCAGATAGCGAAGAGTCACGATGCCACGAGCTCTCAAATAGCACTGGCATGGTTGATTGCCAAGCCAAATGTGAGCGCAATTCCTGGTGCCGCCAATGTTGCGCAGCTTGAATCCAATGTTGCCGCAGCAGAGATAGAACTTTCCAGGGATGAAATTGATACGCTCGATGAAATGTCAAGCCAGTTCGAGCCAATTGGTCCGGGAGCACTACTGACTGATTTGAAGACACTCATTAGACATCACTGAAATATATTTTGGATTGGGAATGAGCCTAAATGTTAACTAACAATCGTGGGGAAGCTGCCTTTTGGAGACTGTACCGGTCATAACATCCGCTTCGCTTTCTTTGATATTTTGGGATTGGTGCTTCGTTTCTGAAAGGTATGCGCGTTGAGAGGTGCTGGTTCTGCCAGTTAAATATGACTGGAGTGCGCGGGAACAACCAGGACCGGAATTTGGGAGTGCCTGAGAAGTTTTTCCAGTACCTTACCCAATCCACCATGAAAAATCTGATCCTCGCCATGATTACCGACAACAATGAGGTCGAAGCCATGCGCTTGAGCGTGTCTAGCTATTAGATCAGCCGGATTTTCTTCGGATGAGGTGGGGATAGTTGACATAATTATTGAAAGCTGATTCGCTCTTTCAACGAACGGAGCAGTTTTCTCCGTGAAGCTTGCTTTAGCGTCTTGTTCGGAAAGTGCCTCATCCTCGGCGGACTCAAAAAGTTTCGTGTTGTTCAAGACGCCAATCAAGGTTAATTCCGCGTCCAACATTGCTGCCAGGTCCAAAGCCAATCGGACCGCTTCATTTGCCGCAGCCGATCCGTCAAATCCTACCAGGATCCTGTGAATTCTTCTACTCGCCCTTGATGGTTGAGTGCTCATACTTTCATCTCCTTACCAAAAGCTTGCAATGAGTACAAGCGTTATTAGGAGTACTATCAACATATACCCGACGTATGCTTCGAGCCGTCCAGACTGAAGATGCTTTACAAATCTGACTGTAGCAAAAATGGCGGCGGCTGCCGGGCGATAAACAAAGGCTTGAACTGGTTCGGTAACTCTGGTTTCGTATCGAATTGTGTGTGCAAGCTGTTGTTCGCCGTGTTCGCGTTCTGGATAGATTCTTTCTCTTTCCCGAACGCTACCCAGAACATTGGCAAGGACGTGGCGTAGCAGATTTGTAAATCCGAATGCCGTATAGCTAGCATTTCCCTCCACCCCTATTGTGGCACTGTGCCAAGGGGGCACCCTCCTTGCTTTGAAGTATCGGCCTTTGGAGGCCAGCAAGGTGAGGAACAGAACTCCGGCGAATACCGATGGC
>JABEUP010000273.1 GCA_013044365.1 Acidimicrobiaceae bacterium | reverse complement strand
ACTACTATGCCTCAAAGTATATGGCTGACGTTTATGGAGGATTAATTGCCAGCGGTGATGCTTCTCATTTCGATGTATATATGACCGTGTTAGATGGTGGTCAAGAAAGCCGGCTGCTCCAGGCGACCTCAGTCCCAGCATCAAAAGTTACCTTCGTGTTTACTCCGAACGCGCTGGTGCAACAGTTAGAGCTACAGAAGCAAGTCAATGCAGCGATGGGAGCGATTCAGGCGCAGGGTATCAATCTCGTGGGTAATGGACCTGATATCCAGACTGGGAAGTTGCAGCTGCGAGTTGTCAATCCCACACCGGCTCAGATTTCCTACCTGAGCCAGAAGTTCGGTCCTTATGTTGAAGTCGTATCAAGCCATGCTGACACGATCCTGTCCTGAGCCTCGCCATCCCCAAAGGAATAACAGGTTGCACTAGATTAGCTTTGAGTCAGGAATAGTCACTACTTCGAATATGTATACTTCGCCAGTAAAAGCCATATTATTGCATCTAACTCAAATTTTGTTAGGGGGTGCCATGGCGGCGAGCCAGGCACCCCTTTTTTTGCTAATGATTTGAGATGGATCACGGGTGTACGGACAGTTGATATGTTGTGCTGGGCAACTTTGCATTGGTGAATATCTAATCTTCGCAGAGTGTGAGGATCCCACCATGCATCTCAAGTGCAGAAAGTGAACGCTGGGCTGCGTCATCGATATTGATCCGAGGATGACTGGGTGGCTCGGACTCGTAGTAGGTGCCTGGTCCATAAAACTGACCGTATCTTATAACTATGCCCCCGGTTGAAGTGACCGCATTTTCTAAGTCCAAGACTGCCTTGCCACCATCGCCTGGTAATTGCCATGCAACACTCTGAGCGATGAACTGTGGTGAGCCTACAGCTCTGGAGGCATTAAGCAGGTTTGCTGTTCCTTCCCTCCGAATGCGATTATTCGCCTTGCTAAAGTTTGGAATCAGCGCTGGATCATCGGGCAAGTCGGTGAGTTGATGCCACACAATCTCAGGTTGGAAATTCGATATTACTGATGTCAAGCGTTGAACATCGAAAACGTCACACACTATCACCTCCGCGCCAAGCTCAGCAATTTGGTTGGCTTTACCAGGAGACCGAGTCATGCCAGTCACTTCATGACCCGCAGAGACGAGAAGAGGAATTAATCGGCGCCCGATGACACCTGTTGCTCCTGCAACAAAGATTCGCACTGAGGTATATTAACGCGCGATGACTCGCAATTACAAGTGGATATGTCGGAATTGGGGGACCCGCCACGGTTTCTAGATTCCTTGGCATAGGTTCTCATAAAGCGATAACTGGACGTTCGCCGCCAGAAGGTTGGCGTGTCTCCGAGACGTCCTTTTGCCGACCTGCGATTTTCGGACCCTGATAAAGGAATTTCCGAAGAATTACTTTCTCGTAAATTCAGAAGTTCAGTGAGTGCGCTATAGGCACCGAGTATTTTGGAATCAGTTAAAATTCCGCTCCATCAGTTCGGCTGGTTCAATTGCAGAGTCAAAGTCGCTCGTCGTGCCGAATTAAAAAAGGTTCGCCAGCATGAGTCATCAATTTGCTTCGTCTGAATTTGAATACGGCATTAGGAGGTTGGGTTTTTTGTATCTCAACGGGACATTCTTGCCGTAGATGAATTCAACCAGTAATCCGATAAATTTCAGTGTTAGATCAACCATGTTGGGTTCGCTTGAGAACGATCAGATATTCTTATCAGTGGGGTAACGCCAATATGGTTCAAGACCACTTACCGGTGGTGGGTTTTGGATGGGCACATACCGACACATCAATACCAAGTGGAAAATAGCTTGTGATTTAGGAGTTGCGTCTTCGCAGACTTCTGCGCCTGTGACGCTTGCTGGAAGTAATAAATGATTCCAATTCCGCATGGGAGGCCGTGGTATCTTCAGCAGAGACAAAATCGGCTGAGTTGAAGATACTGTCGCGGTCTGAGAAGAAGTTCATATGCTCCTCGTCCATTAAGACAGCGTCTACCGGCGGCTTTGGAGCTTCGTTCTGTGCTGGGTCTGGATCTTTCGAACTGTGGCTCTCTGTATAAGTGGATTCTGCCAGTAGTTTTTCAAATTCCTCTTGAAGATCTTCGCTGTCCGGGAAGGTGCTGGGTGCTGGTGTGACAGGCGGCGGTGGTAACGGCAACTCCGGTAGTTTCCCCTTTTCTAACTGTGAGATTAGGTCTGGATCGCCAATTGCGGTAATCAGCGCTTCAATTGCCAACACAGATTCGAATAGAACCTCTCTTATTTTATCGCTGTCAATATCACCGGTGTCCAGCCAATCGGCAACTCGTCTGAGTTGTGTGCACTGTTGGATGAGGTTGTAAAAGTCCTCCTTTACATCCGACTTGCCGAACTCGATAGGAGATGGCTGAATTGAGTCATGGATAGCGGGGGCTGCTTGTAAATCCTGGATATCCAATTGAAGCCGAGGTGGGCTCTTCTGGAATTCTATCCCCGGGAAAGTGAACTTGTTCAGTGGGATGGTTGGGTTTTCCTGAACTGCATCGTGGACATAGCCAACCATTTCTAAGACGTTTTGCATAGTTGCGGCGGTTGCGTGGGCGTAGTGCCTCCTATCTTCCATAAATCCGAGAATGTAGTAGATCAGAAGAATAATCGAAGTGGCAATAAGAAAAATAACCCCCTGTTTGGAGGAGAAAAATAAAATGGGGTAGCCAAGCATTGGAATCGATTCGACGACCTTGCCGGAGATTGCAGATGGAGTAACCGAGAATGGATCATTCGCCGGATTACCGTCGCCCCGGGTGAGGAAGAGTTCTGTTCCATTTGTACGGGTAATTTTAACTATTCGCCGTACTATCTCGCTGGGAAGTGAGTATTTTGATTCTTCCGGACCGGTGAGTTTAACGGCTATTACCTGACCAGGTTTGAGAGTGCGGGGGTCGACGCCTTTGATAATAGCGAGGTCGCCTTGTTTTATTGCTGGACTCATAGTTTGGCTCTGGATAGCCAGCGCAGGAGGATTTACACGTAGAATCAAGGCACCGATAAAGTAGCCAGCCACGGCAATGAGCGTAATTGTGGGAATTACCAGCCATAGGAAATCAAGTATTCTCCGAGGTCGCCTGGTACTTCGCAGCATTCTGTCATTTCTGGGTTCCATATCAGACCGACCGCCTGCAGATTTGGGAATGACAGAAATTTGGTAGAGATCCCAAATGGGGCAAAACGCATACGTCACTCATTCGCCGGCGTATGCGTGAGCAAATATAAGCTTGTCCGAGGCGCTTATGTGTCGCGGTTATTATTTTTCGACCACCCTTAGTCGTCCTGGCTCGTCGAGTTCGCGACGCCGGTAGAAGAAATACCGTCCGCTGATCACACATATT
>JABEUP010000007.1 GCA_013044365.1 Acidimicrobiaceae bacterium | reverse complement strand
CTGGCCGCCCCCGGCGTCTGATAACTCAGGCCCCGGGGGCGGCCTTACTGTTTAATTGTGTCTAATTTACGCTATTCTCGGCCAAGGCGATTACTCAGTTTTACGTTGTAGATATACGACGAATTTAAGCCTGCATTACGGATTCGCACTTGTGGCGTCCTTTGGGTGGAAAGGACAGACAAGTTTCGCCGTGCCGTTAGTTAGTACTTCAGCATCATATTTTGTGAGCGGGAATCAGGTGGAACGAACACATAACTATTGCGTGCAGAGTATATTTGTAAAAAAGGTTTAGTGAAGAACTAACTTCTGTGTTACAGAAGTACATCTAGAGATTGCGCTAATGGTGAGATCGGAGTTGGTGATGGACGATCTGTCTCAAATGCTTGCTGACGTAAGACGTGGGATGATTCCGGCATATGTTTACAATGATGATGATGTCTTCCAGCTTGAGAAAGAGCATATATTCGAACGCTCGTGGATTTTCGTGGCCCATGAATCTGAGATTCCCGAACCTGGTGACTATGTGGTGCGCCGCGTACTTGAGGATTCTTTCATCGTTGCCCGGGATGAGGCCGGACAGGTTCGCGTAATGTTCAATATGTGTCTGCATAGGGGTATGCAGATATGCCGTGCAGAATTGGGAAATGCCTCCCATTTCCGCTGTTCATATCATGGATGGTCGTATAGAAACGACGGCAGATTGGTTGGTCTGCCTTTTCACGCGGAAGCCTATGGTGGCGAGGACGGATTCACCAAGGCCGGTCAGGCATTACTCAGTGCTCCTTCGGTTGACACCTTCAACGGGCTTATATTCGTAAATCTTGACCCAAATGCCGAGTCGTTACAGGATTACATTGGGGATTTTGCCTATTATCTCGATTTCTATGTTAAGCAAAGCAAAGAAGGCATTGAAGTTCGTGGTCCGCAGCGATGGCGGGTCAAGGCGAACTGGAAAATTGGTACGGAAAACGCATCTGGCGACAGTTATCATACCCCCCAAACCCATCGAAGCGTAGTCGAGATCGGTCTGTTCCGTGAGCCAACCGGTGCGAAACGCAAGGAGGGGGCACTCTATTGGTGCGACAAGGGTGGAGGCACTACCTACAAGTTGCCAGCGGGCACATTTCGAGAACGTATGGGTTACGTGGGGTATCCAGATGAGATGATCAACCATATTGAGAATTCCTGGAGTGACGGCCAGAAACGACTGATAAGTGACGATGGTTTCATGATTTCTGCCGCAACGCTATTTCCCAGCTTCAGCCTGGTTCACAACTGGCCCAAAGTTGACGCCAATTCAAACGACGATCAGGTGGTTCCATTTATTACGATGCGGGTTTGGCAACCCATCAGCGCGACTGAGACAGAAGTCCTGTCCTGGTTCATAGTTGACAAAAATGCAACTCCGGAATTCAAAGAGGCTTCCTACAAGGGCTACTTGATGTGCTTTGGAAGTACGGGAATGTTCGAGCAGGACGATGTGGAGAACTGGGTCTCGATTACTTCGATTGCCGGTGGTTCGATGGCAAAAAGACTGTTGCTCAATAACCGTATGGGCCTAACCAGTACTGATAAGCCTGTGAACGCTCCTATGGCTGACTTCCACGGGCCTGGTGTGGCCTACGTCGGTTACGGAGAATTCAACCAGCGGGCGCTGTTGAAGGAGTGGGCTGATTGTATCGAGAAGCCCCTTGATAAGATTGATCAATTGGCGATGGGTGAAAAGCCTGGTGCCACAATTCTGAAGGGCGGAATTAGCTAATGTCCTCCCCGCGGGTTGATACCAGAGATATGAAGTCGTTGAGTTTCTCAGATCCAAGGCACCTTGAAGCGCATCAGTTCCTGGTTGACGAGAGTTATCTGTTGGACGCGCAGCGGTACGACCAATGGCTTGGAAATCTTACCGATGACATCCGCTACGATGTTCCCGTCAGGGTCACCACCGCGCGGAGTGCCGGTTTTGATACTTCTCCCGGTATGTCTCATTTTGACGAAAACAAATACTCGTTATCTTTAAGGGTAGCTAGATTCGCAACCGAACATGCCTGGACTGAGGACCCGCCTTCCAGGCTCAGGCACTTCATCACCAATGTCCGTACATTTGAAACGGATCGTGACGACGAGCTGTTTGTACAGTCGGCACTGTTACTTTTTCGTAGCCGAGGTGATAATAGAGAGCCAAACCTGATTTCGGCGTTACGTGAGGATATTTTGCGCCGTGTCGATGGGTCGCTAAAGTTGGCCAAAAGGCTGGCCATCATGGATGAATCGGTCCTTAGGATGCAGAACTTGGCAATTTTCCTATGAGCCGGCCGTCATTAGACCCCAACGAGAGCAAGGCCGAACCGGTAATCCACCTTGGAAATGAGTTTGCCGAAGTTCAGCTTCAGAAGATTTACACCCGTAACGGCGCCCGACTTTTAATAAGTTCTCCGAAGTCGGGTCATTCGATCTCGCTCTGTCCTCTTGAACTCGAAGCTCTTACATGGCAGAACCACGATTCTCTCTCAATTCTCGTCAATAACCCCTATGGTCCGATGGAAAATGACCACACAGGTGGCTAACGGGTGGCTGCAGAACCGCCGCGCATTGATTGTTGGTGCCGGTTCGGGTATCGGACGGGCTGTTGTTGACGCTTTCATGTCCGAGGGCGCAAAGGTGGCAATTCTCGAAAGAGATATTCAAAAATGCGAGTCGATCTCCCAACAACTGTCCGAGGTAGTTGTGGTGAACGGTGATGCCACCACCCGTGAGGCTAATGAGATGGCCGTAGATGAAACGGTTAGGCAATTGGGTGGGCTTGATATCATGGTTAACTGCGTTGGCATATTCGACTTCTATAAGGGCCTGTGCGATCTCGAACCTGGGGTGATCGACGAGGCCTTCGATGAAATTTATGCAGTGAATGTTAAGAGTCATCTGCATGCCGTGAAAGCCGCGCTACCTGCGCTAAAGAGATCAAAAGGTAGTGTCATTCTCACCGAGTCGACCTCGGCCTATTTCCCGGGCCGCGGCGGCGTTCTCTATGTCTCGTCAAAATTTGCGGTAAGGGGGCTGGTGGTCGCTTTAGCAAATGAGCTTGCACCGGACATACGTGTCAATGGCGTTGCTCCCGGTGGAACCTTGAACACGGACCTGAGAGGATTGACGACACTTGGTCTGGGTTCACGTAGACTTAATGATACGCCAGACCGGGAGGCTGAACTGGCTGGCAGGGTTCCATTGCAAGTTGCTTTATCTGGGCATGATCATGCCTGGAGTTATGTGTTCCTGGCATCGGAGAGATCAAGGGGCATCACCGGGGGCGTGCTGCATCCCGATGGCGGAATAGGAATTAAGTCCTAAATATAAAATGGTTATCGAGTTCTCACTAAATATGCAAAGGAGTAGAAACCTTGCCGATAATAAAAGCTGACCTTGATTTGTGCCAGGGATATGCGAACTGCGTGATGGAGGATGCGAGGTTCTTCGACATAAGTGACGATGGGGTTGTGGTTGTTCTCCAAGAAGAGTTCGCAAAGGAAGATCGGACCCGGGTAGAGGCAGCTGTACGCAGTTGCCCGGTTTCGGCGCTGCGGATTGAGGAATAGTGGATTCCCGAACCGTCATAGTTGGCGGTTCTGTCGGTGGTATCAGAGTGGCGCAGGCTTTGCGGTCCCAGGGATATACCGGAGAGGTAACCGTCATTGACGCCGAGACATATCATCCCTATGATAAGCCGCCACTTTCAAAGAGCTTCTTAGACGGTACTCTGAGTTACGACCGACTGTATCTGATCTCCGAAGAGGAGGTGCGGGATTCCGCGATAGATCTGAGATTAGGAGATCGGGTCGTTGGTCTCGATATTACCGGTAGCTCAGTGATCCTGGAAAGTGGACCGGCGATCACTTTTGAAAATCTGGTCGTTGCCACTGGCTTAAGAGCACGTCCGTCGCCATGGGAGGCCACAGATGGCGTGCACCTATTACGAACCCTTGATAACGCCCAACTACTTAAAGAGGATCTGCTTGGGGCGGGTTCGGTGGTAGTAGTAGGAGGCGGTTTCATAGGAGCAGAAGTTGCCGCAACTGCACGGAGTTTTGGACTTGAAGTTGCGATAGTTGATCCGTTGAAGATTCCTATTGGAAGAGTCTTGGGCGACACGGTTGGTGAGCGCTTTACCGGGCTACATCACTCGAACGGAGTATCGACCCATTTTGGGACCGGGGTAGAGAGGATTACTGGCGCCAAAGGCAACCTAAGCGTGGAGTTGAGCAGTGGGGCTGTCCTCCTTGGTGATCTTGTCGTGGTGGGAATCGGTGCCGTTCCAAACACCGAATGGTTAGTGTCCTCCGGGTTGCTCATTGACAATGGATTGATTTGCGACGAGTATTGCCGTGCAGCCGGCCAGTCCAATATTTACGGCGTCGGTGATGTTGCACGCTGGTATCACCCTGGGTATCAGGCGTTGGTCAGGGTTGAACATTGGACTAATGCCGTTGAGCAGGCTGCCTGTGTAGCGCACAACATAATCAACCCAAAGGAGTCGGATAGCTATTCGCCGGTTTCCTATGTTTGGAGCGATCAATACGACTGGAAGATTCAGATAGCCGGTGAAACCGCCGCCGCCTCAGACTGTGTCCTGGTTGAAGATCCATCCAACCACGCCAGATTTGCAGCGGTGTACTCAAACAGGTCTGGGTCGTACTGCGGTGTGGCAACCGTCAATTGGCCTAGAGCAATGATTCAGTGCAGAAGGTTGCTCGACAAGGAATCAGATATCTCGATTCCGCTCAATCTGATCACCGCATTGTTGCCGTCTGTTTAGGCGTGGGCTGGGTGCGGGCAATTGTCGAATACTTTTTGTGCGGCAAGCCCAACCAAGGGACAAGTTTACATGGGCCGTCCCGCAGGTGTTCACTGAGGATTTCCCTCTATTTTGCGTCGGCATTTGAAGTACCAGCCCAGATATGATTCGAATATTTCAACCCAATGCGGAAATGTGGTAAGATAATTGAACCAAACGTAGGATTATTCTTTCCGGATAATTGTAATAGCGCAGTTTAAAGCCTATAATTCTGATATGCAGAAGCCAATTATTGACCCAAATAGTTCACGTCCTCAGTATCCCATTGCATCAGTTGACAACGCGTTGCGGCTTATTTTGCTGCTGGGGGAGCGGTCGGAAGTACGTTTGACCGATGCTAGTGCATACCTGGGAGTGGCTTCCTCCACAGCCCACCGCCTTTTCGCTATGCTCTCTTATAGGGGATTCGTACGACAGGATCCTCAGACTAAAGTTTATCAATCCGGTGCGGCCCTGACTAATATCGCCTTCTCGTTGCTCAATAAATTGGATGTCCGAACCAGAGCCCGTCCGATTCTCGAAAGGTTGAACGAGCAGGTGGAAGAAACGGTTCATCTTGGCGTATTGGACGGCTCAATGGTTCGATTTGTGGACGCGATAGAAAGTCCCCGCCCAGTTCGGGTTGCTTCGAGAATGGGCAAGTCGATGTACGCGCACTGTACCTCAACAGGGAGAGCTATTCTTGCCCAATTAGCCGATGAGGAGATACTTCGACTGTACCCAAATCAAGACCTTCCACAGATGACTGAATACTCGATATCCGACAGGAATGTTCTGATGGAGGAGCTCGGTAGGATACGTCAGCGCGGTTATGCCGTCCAGCGGGAGGAAAGCGAAGAGGGAGTATCTTCGGTCAGCATGGCGATCACTTCAAATTTGATTCCATCGCGATTCGCGATAAATATTGCTGTTCCGACCACGAGGATGACCGCTGCGCGTATTAAAGATATCGCAACCATGCTGGCCTCGGCCGGTGAGGAGATGAGCTCTTTTTTTGGTCTTTCGTTGTAGCGAGTTTTCCGTTACGTAGTCCTGCGGGACGGCCGTGGCCGTTCGATGATTTGTTATTGCAAATGGTCCTTTAGAACACGGTGGTCGGAAACGCCAGGGATTTCACCATTACCGGCAATACCCTGGTTGGTTCAAGCGGCTCCCCGATATCGATGAAATCAAGCTCGCGCAATTCCACCCCGTCTATGGATATCAGCGGAAGGTCGAAGCCGAGCTCATCGCACAGGATCCTGCCCAAAGCGGCGCCCAAATCCACGTCTAAGGCCAGAACCAGTGGAAGATTATTCACGGCAAGTCTGTCGTGAATTGCATCCTTTACGCCGGCTGCCAAGGCAAGAAGTGCTGTGTATTCGGCATCTCCTTGCCAGGGAAGATAAACGCATACCGGCGATTCGAGATCTTCTAGATCGAGCCGGTTGAGAGCACTGGTAATCCCTAGTGCAACAGATTCCCGGGTCAGCACATCCGGTATTCTCGGACAAACCACCGCCATGTTATGCATCGGTAGTATTACCTGGTCGGACAGAAAAATAGTGTTTCCACTCAGTTGAACCGTAAACTGCGAAGCCCCGATTGCTGTGGCCCGGATGCCTTCTCCGGTAGCTGTGATTGTTAGTTTTCTTCTCTCGAAT